>CALCIC010000386.1 GCA_937907405.1 uncultured Isosphaeraceae bacterium
GCTCAGGGTCCGCCAGGCGAGGATCACGGCGACCGCCGCCAGGCCGATGAACAATCCTACGCCCCAGGTCGAGTCGGACCAGGCCGAAACCGGGGCGTCGGAGGGAAAGTCGAGTGGTCGGGACGGGGCGCGCGCCTCGACCCGGGGCGGCTCGGAGCCGACGATCAAGGGGGCGAGCCGGTCGCCGTCGTCGGCCGCGTACCGCAACCGGCGGAGGAACGTGCCGGTGAAGGCCACCGACGCGCCCGGGGCGATCGGTTGGGCGCCGCTGGCGTCCGGCGTGAAGACCGCGCAGAACAGGTTGCCCGGCGGCTCCTCGATCCAGGCTTCGACGAGCGGCGGAAAGCCGCCGAACGCGGCCTGGCGGAACACTCGCGCGACCCGCCCCCGGACGATCACCCGGCGGCCTCGCCAGGCGTCGGGATCATCCCAGAGCGCGCGGAAACCCACGGTCTCGGGGGGCTCGGTCGATGTGTCGCGACCCGTGACCGCCGCGTGCTCGGCGGCCAGATCGGCGAGGCTCAGCGGCCCGTCGTCCTCGGCATGGGCGGAGGCGGCCAGAAGCGACGCGAGGACCAGCCGGGCGATCATGGCGAGCCCCCGGGATGGCCCAATCGAATGGCGGCGACCCCGGCGGACGAACAGACGGCGATGATCCGCGCGGCCGGTTCGTACATCAGCCGGTCGTCGGCGATCAACCGGACGCGGAGCGGGCGCGATCCCATCAGGGCGATGTAGCGGCGGAGGCGGTCGGACAACGTGGCGAGGTCGGGGACGACGGCCTCGCCCAACCGGAGCGTCTTCAGATCGCCCAGATCGTCGGCCTCGGCCCGGATCATCAGGTCGTTCTCAAGGTCGGCGTCGACGACCCGCGCCGCGGTCGACCGGGACTGCCCACGCGCCGACGAGGGGAGCGCGGCGGGCGTCGCCGGCAGATGCAGCTCGATGTGCGTCTCGGCCGTCGGCGCCTTGAACGTCAGGATGAAGAAGGCCAGAAGCTGGAACGCCATGTCGAGCAGCGGCGCGGCCGGGAAGAAGATCTCGTCGGGCGGACCGGGGCGGTACGATCGCGACCTCGGCGCGGCCTCGACCGCCGAGGCGTCCGACGCGGGCGACGGGAAGGAATCGGCCTCGAAGAGCATCTGATCGGGTCCGACGCTCACGGCTGTTCGCTCCTCAGGACCACGAGGCTGAAGTTGGCGAAACCCTGCGTCTGGGCCTCGGCGAGCGTCCGGCGGACGTTGCCGTACGACGCCTCGCGATCGGCCCGGAGGATGACCACCGTCGGCAGTTCGGCGGCGGCGACGCTCGGCTCGAAATCGGACCCGAACGCGAGTTCGCGGCGGCGGTCCGGCTCGACCAGCTCAAGTCCCGCGCGGCGGATCGCGGCCTGGCTCTTCCACCAGGCGGCGGCGGCCGGACCTTCGAGGACCTTATCCTCCACCAGCAGCCCTCCCCGAGCGTCGAGGACCGCCGACAGTCGATCGACCGTCAGGTCGGAACCCGGCAAGGCGGCCGGCGCCACCGGCAGCCGGATCTTTCGGGTGTCCCCTTCGAGCCGGCTGCCGAAGTGGATCAACATCATGAAGAACGTGATCAACTGGAGGACCATGTCCAGCAGCGGCGTCAGGTTCGGGCTCAGCACGTTGGAGGACGACGAGCGGGTCATGAAGCGACCTCGAAGGATCGGATCTCGGCGGCGTTGAGAGGCTACTCGGGCGGGGCCGGGGGGAGCGCCGACCGAGGCGTCCCGGCCGAGGCCGCCAACGCCGCATGTAGCGCGAACGGATGCGGGTGCGAACCCGTCCCCGTCCCCGCCCCGGCTCCAGGCATCGGCGGCGGCGGCGGCGCGGGGGAGGCGGGGGCCGACGGCCCTTGCGGCTTCACCCCCGGCGCGAACTGCTCGAGGATCGGCTCGGCGGTCATCGCGACTTCGAGCGAGAGCCGGGCGATCCGGTTGCGGAAGAACGAGTAGAAGTAGATCGCCGGAATCGAGATCGCGATCCCTTCCAACGTCGCGAACAGCGCCGTGGAGATCCCCTCGGCGAGTTGACTGGCCTGCGGCGAGGAACCCGCCGTGGCGATCACGCTGAACGCCTTGATCATGCCGTAGACGGTCCCCACCAGGCCGATCATCGGCCCGAGCGTGCCGACGGTCGCGAGGTAGGTGGTGCGGTGCTCCATCTCCATCGTGACGTCTTCATTGGCCATCTCCATCGCCCGCTGCGCCGGGGCCAGGCCGCCGGAGAGCTTGCGGCCCCCCGCCGAGAGTACGCGGCCGAACAACGACGGGTCGGCCGCCGCCCGGCTGTAGGCGTCGCCGTACCGCTTCTGGTCCAGCAACTCCTGGATCTCGCGGACCAGCCGGCGCGGCAGCGCCGACGACCGCCGATATCGAAGGAACATCCAGACCACCAGCGCCGTCAGGTAAAACGACATCGCGGCGATCACGACCCCGATCAACCCCGACGCGCGGATCATCCAGTGGAAGAACGATTCGCGCTCGCCGGCCCTGGGCGCGTCGTCGCCGGCGGATTCGGCCCCGACGCTCGCGGACCGCACGTCGCCGCTCTGGGCGTTCGCCCGCGTCGGCGCGAATGGTCCGAGGCCCTCGGGGCTCGTCAGGAGCAGAAGCCCGACCACGATCGCCAGCGCCCGGCCGTACCATGAATCCATCGCTGCCAGACCTCCTCACCCTTCGTCTCGACCGCTCCACGACCAGATTACTCGATCGCCTCTCAGCCGACAACGCAAGCTCAATCGAGCCAAGGATAAGGAACGCACAACGACGAATCCGCTCGATCGGCGGCCCGCCGGCCGCGATCCGCCGAGGGCGAACCGAGGATCGGGGGCTGGAGGACGCGAGGAAACGCCCTTCCCGCCGACTCCAGGGCCCCTTGAACCGCGGGCCCCGACGCTACTCGCCGTGCTCCTCGAACCAGGAGTATTCGTCGATCTTGTCGAGGTGGATCCCGTCGAACCCGGCCTCCAGCACGCGAGCCAGGGAGGAATCGCGGTCGCCGACGATGATCGAGCGCCAGGCGGGTTCCCAGTAGCGGACGGCGAAGTTGCCCTTCCAGTCCGGGTTCTCCGGGCCGAGGAGGGTTTTGGGAAGCTTCTTCCAGTACGATCGGTGGTCTTCCGCCTCGCCGATGCTGACATAGCAGAGCACCAGCCTTCGGCCCCCCTGGGGTTTGGTCTTGAGTCGCGCGATCTGATCCGCCGCGACCCGCTCGTCCCCGAGTAACGGGTCGATCAATCGCTCGCCGTCGCTGGGTTGGAGGCGGCGTGGCGACGAGCGATTGAACGACCCGTCCGAAGCGGGGCCGAGGCCGCGTCGGAGGGCCGAGGACGCGCCGTCGCAACATCAGGCGGGAGAGCCCGCGAATAGGCGTTTCGAGCTCGAAAAACAAGGCCGAAACGAGGACGTACGGACGGCTTTGAAAAAAGGTAAAAATCGACCGTCGCCAATCTTAGGGCGATTTCGACTTTCATGATTTTTCGATCTTGCGAGGAATCGCACGAGGGGATAGAACGACCGCAGAACGGGGCTCGAGAGGGCTGAACGACGAGGAAACCGACCTTTGAAAACCCAAGACCACTCATCACACTTAATCGTACGACGGGCGGTCTCGGCGGTAGGTTTTCTGAAATTCGTCGATCAACGCGAGGCTCGCCGATCCGGGTCGGCCGCGGTGCGGCGGGCTAGAGGTGAAGGAGTGCTGGCGCGATGATCGTCCGTTCGATCGCCGGGGGCGTGGAAGTCCTCGCTCCGGCGAAGTTAAACCTGTACCTTGAGGTTCTGAAGCGAAGGCCCGACGATTACCACGACATTGAGTCGTTGATGGCGGCCGTCGACCTGTTCGACGTGCTGACCGTCCGCGACGAGCCGTCGGGGGCGATCGTTCTGGAATGCGACGACCCGAGTCTGCCGGTCGACGGCCGGAACCTCGTGGTCAAGGCGGCCGAGCTTCTCAGGGCGTCGACCGGATGTTCGTCCGGAGCGCGGATCAGCCTCGAAAAGGCGATCCCGGCTCAGGCGGGTCTGGGCGGCGGATCGAGCGACGCGGCGGCGACGCTGGCGGCGCTGGATCGGCTCTGGAACCTTGAGACCGTTCCCGGACGGCTCGACGCGATGGCCGGCGAGATCGGCAGCGACGTGGCCTTCTTCCTTCACACGCCGGCGGCGGTCTGCCGCGGTCGGGGTGAGCTGGTGGATCCCGTTTCGCTCTCGTACCCGCTCCACTTCGTGTTGATCGTCCCCCCCGTCGGCCTGAGCACGGTCGACGTGTATCGACGTCTGCAACCGCCCGAGAGTCCCCGGACGATCGGACCGGTTCTGGACGCCCTGGCCCACGGCGGGCCGTTGGAGCTGGGGCGAAGCTTGTTCAACAGGCTTCAACCCGTCGCCGAGACGCTGCGTCCCGAGTTGATCGGGGTCCGCGACGCCCTGGCGGGCCTCGACTCGCTCCTGTGCGGGTCGATGATGAGTGGTAGCGGCTCGGCCTATTTCGGGCTGGGTCGTGATTCCGCCGCGGCCGGCGAGGCCGCGGACGTCCTCAAGCCGCTCGGACTAGGATGGGTCCGGGCCGTGACCTGCGGCCCCTGAGCAGTGAACGCCTCGTAAAGGAGTACCGGCTGTGGAGATCACCGAAGTTCGCATCAAGCTCATGGAAGACAACTCGGGGAGCAACGAGCGCCTCCAGGCCTTCTGCAGCATCACGTTCGACGACATGTTCGTCATCCGGGACTTGAAGATCATCGAAGGCGCCAAGGGCTTCTTCGTCGCCATGCCCTCGCGCAAGCTGACCGACCGATGCCACAACTGCGGCACCAAGAACCACCTTCGGAGCCGATTCTGCAACCAGTGCGGATGCCGGCTCGACGAGAACCGCGCCCTTCGCGACGCCGACGGACGCGCCAAGCTCCACGCCGACATCGCCCATCCGATCAACTCGATGTGTCGCGAGAAGATCCAGGCGGCCGTGCTCGCCTCCTACGCCGAGGAACTCGAGCGGGCCAAGATGCCGGGTTACGTCTCGCGGTACGACGACTACGAAACCGACGATTTCGACGTGCCGTACGACAGCCACGCCCCGGCCCCCCAGCACGCGGGGATGGCCGGCGAGCCGCCCCTGCGGCGCGGGCCGCTTCGGGGCCACACCCAGCACGCCCGGGGGGGCCAGTCCGTCCTCCGTGGGCCGCACGTCGCCCCTCGCAAGGAGACCGCCGCCGAAGGCGTCGCCTCCGAACAGCATCATCATCGCAACGACGCCGCGTTCGGCAACGGCATCTAAGCCGTCCGTCCCGAGTCGCGTCGAACCGCTTCGGTCTGGAGTCCGCCCCGAATCCGCCCTCCTGAATCCGATCCTCGTCGCTCTTCATCCCGGGTTTGCATTTCGCCCTCCACCGAGCATTCCACTGCGTCGCTCAAGCCGAGACCGACGCGCCGCGGCGCCTCGCCGTTGCGTCGGCTCGGCTTTTTCCCGTTCCCCCTTCGCCCGACGTCGGTACGATGGACGGATCGACCTCCAACGGAGATCCAGGCCATGCCCGAAGAACCGGCCGTCGCGACGCACGCCGATCCCCGCCCCGAACCTGAAGCCGCGACGGAACGTCCGCCTGGGCTCCGACGACTCGCCCTGCGCGGCGCCTTCCTCGTCATGCTCGTGGTTCTGGGATTCATCGCCGTGCTCTACACCCTCCAGGCGAACATGATCTTCCCCGGCGCGGCGACCCAGGGGCGGCCCGAGGCGGTCGTGCGTCCTGGACCGGGCGAGGTGCTGTCGCGTCTGACGACGCCCGGGGGGGACGAGGTCGTCGCGCTGTACGGCCCCGCGCTCTCGGCCGACGGCCGCGCGCATCCCGATCCGGCCTCGCGTCCCGCGCTCGTCTACTTCTACGGCAACGCGATGTGCCTGGCGTACAGCACGGCCGAGTTCGACCGGTTCCGGCGGCTGGGGCTGAACGTCTTGATCCCCGATTACCTGGGATACGGCATGAGCGGCGGCAAGCCCTCCGAAGTCGGCTGCCGCGAAACGGCCGAGGCCTGCTATCGGAACCTGATTGCGCGAGGCTTCCGAGCCGATCGGATCTTCGTCGGCGGCTGGTCCTTGGGAGGGGCGGTCGCGATCGACCTGGCGTCGCGCGAGCCGGTCGCCGGGCTGTTCGCGTTCAGCACGTTTACGAGCGTCGCCGCGATGTCGCGGGCCGTGCTGCCGATCCCGCTGCCGAAGGCGCTGTTCAAGCACAAGTTCGACAGCCTGAGCAAGGTTCCGAAGCTGACCTGCCCGGTCCTCCTGGGCCACGGCCGGGTCGATCCGCTGGTGCCGTTCGCGATGTTCGAGAGCCTGGCCGCCGCGACGAAGGCGCCGCTGACCACGCTGGTCGTCGACCGCGCCCGGCACAACGACTTCTACGAGATAGGCGGCCGGCGGATCGACGAGGCGGTCAAGGCGCTGGCGGCGACGGCCGATTGACGCAGCCCGCGGCGCGCGATAGAGTCGCGCCGGATCGGGTCGCTCGGCAAGGGCGTCCCTTCATCTTCCGATCTCACGGCGAATGCCGAGGTGTACATGGCTCTCTATGAGTTCGCCTGTCCCGGTTGCGCGCCCGTCGAGGCGTTTTATCCCATGGGGGCCGCGCCGGAGAGCGTCGAGTGCCCCGAATGCGGCGGCCGGGCCGGTCGGGTCGTCTCCGCGCCGAGGCTGTCCATTGCCGGATCGTCGGCGTTCAAGCTGATCGACGCCACCAAGAAATCCGCATATGAACCGCAGGTCGTGTCGGGTTCGCTTCCTCGATCGGGACGGAAGAAGGCCGCGCCGATCACGACCAATCCGCTCCACCGCAAGCTGCCTCGTCCCTGATCTTGCCTTTTTGCAAGTCCCAGAACCAGCACCAGCACCAGGAGGAGTCATGCCGAAGGTCATTTTTCCGCTCGATTCGTCCAGGAAGTTCGAGGACCAGGAGAAACTCGGCCACAACCGCTGGCATCCGGAGATCCCGCCGGTCGCCACAGTGAAGCCGGGAGACTGCTTTCGGGTCGACTGCCGCGAGTGGTTCGACGGGGCGATCGTCAACGACGACTCTGCCGACGACATCCTCAACGCTCCGCTGATGTGCGTTCACAAGCTGAGCGGACCCTTCGCCATCCAGGGAGCGAAGCCGGGCGACCTACTGATCGTGGACATCCTCGACGTCGGACCGATCCCGCAAGAGGACTCGGGACCGCTCGCCGGCCAGGGTTGGGGTTACACGGGCATCTTCTCCCGCAACAACGGCGGCGGCTTTCTGACCGAGCAGTTCCCCGACGCCTACAAGGCGGTCTGGGACTTCAAGGGGCAGATCGCCACGTCGCGACACGTCCCCGAAGTCGCGTTCCCGGGGTTGATCCATCCCGGCCTGATGGGCACCGCGCCGTCGGCGGAGCTGCTCAAGAAGTGGAACAAGCGGGAAGGGGCGTTGATCGCCACCGACCCGAAGCGGGTGCCGCCGTTGGCCCTTCCCCCGGAGCCTCGCGAGGCGGTGCTCGGCGGGGTCCCGGCGGCCGACTTCCAGCGCGTGGCCGCCGAGGCCGCCCGCACCGCGCCGCCGCGCGAGAACGGCGGCAACCAGGACATCAAGAACCTGTCCAAGGGGACCCGGATCTTCTACCCGGTCTTCGTCGACGGCGCCAATCTCTCGTTGGGCGACCTCCACTTCTCGCAGGGCGACGGCGAGATCACGTTCTGCGGCGCCATCGAGATGGGGGGATTCATCGACTTGCATGTGGATCTGATCAAGGGAGGAATGGAGACCTACGGCGTGTCTGAGAACGCCATCTTCATGCCCGGCAACGTCGAACCGCAGTTCAGCCAGTGGATCGCCTTCTCCGGCACCTCCGTCACGCTCGACGGCGAGCAGCGTTACCTGGACTCGCACCTCAGCTACCAGCGAGCCTGCCTGCACGCGATCGACTATCTGACGAAGTTCGGCTATTCCCCCGAGCAGGCCTACCTGCTCCTGGGCGCGGCGCCCATCGAGGGCCGGCTTTCGGGCGTGGTGGACATTCCCAATTCCTGCTCCACCGTCTACATCCCGACCTCGATCTTCGATTTCGACGTCCGGCCCTCCGCCAAGGGGCCGCACAAGATCAAGCCGGGCATCGGCGCCCCGCGGTCGGCCAACAAGTAAGGCAAGGCGAGCGATCGCACAAGGCAAAGCACGACGGGGCCGTCTCTCGCGACGGCCTTCCGGCACCGGCGACCCGGCCCGCATGGATCCGGGACGAAAGACTCGAACAGGCCGACGGCGCGAGCCGCCCGTTCATGTTGCAACCTCCCCACTGGCCACAAGAGAGCGGTTTCCTGTTGGGTTGCGCCGTTCGTCGCCGGGGCTCGACCGTTCGCCCCCGGGGAGGACGGCGGCGACCGCGACGACGGCCTTCCTCGTCATCCGTCTGCGGCGGAGTTTCGAGGGTCATCAAGCCCTGCCGGGCGCGGTGGTCGCCGGGGTCGTCCGCAGCGACCGCTGGTCGGTCCACGGCAAGAGGACCCGCCGACGCGATCGGCCGGGCCTGTCTGGAGGTCGTGTCGGAGGTTGTGGGTTCGAGCCCCATCATCCTCGCTTCTTCAAGTCCCAAGGCCGTATAATGCGGCAAGTCGAGCATCTGCCGCTCGCGATCGCGAGGCGGGCGCCTCCCGTCGTCTGAACTTGTTGCGAAGGTTAAGGTTATCGTTGGCAGGCGATGAACTCGTACGCTGGTTCGCACGTTTTCCCGTACGGCTTCTCCCCTCCAGCTCAATCGCTTAACGCAGAGCGGAAAGGTTTACGAGCTGGTGTGAAGTTTCGCTTCGCCCTCGTCGGTCGGCTCCGATGAAACTTGCTCAACCGCTGGATTCGCGGGCATCTGCGCCTTGATTTCGTCGACCAACCTCGTAACCGATCGGTGCATCGTGTACCAGACCGCGGAAAGCACGACCCCAGCGATCAGTGTGAGAATAAAAATAATAAGAAATGTATAATAAGTTCTGTCTTGACTCGGCGGCGCCGTCAAGATCGTCCCGAACGACGTCGCAGCGATTCCCCAGAAGAAGAGCGCGAAGTTGAGAAGCAGTGAAGCCGGCGATCCCTGGGCCAGTAGATCGAGTTGGTGCTCGAAAACTACGTAGGCTTTCAGTTCGCCCGGCTGGGCGAGCTTGACGACTTGCCGATATTCGCCCTTCATGCCGACGCGCCCGAGAGCAGCCGAGCCGAAGCGCGCACCTGACCAGGGCCGCCTCCCAGATCAACCACCACATGCCAATGCCCGTGCTTCGGCACCGCTAATCGAACGGGGCTCTTGGTGGCGTAGCCGCCGTAATAGTGGTATTTGCGGCCCTGTTTGTAGCTTTCATAATTGGATGAATCCATCAATAGTACGTTGGCCGCGCGATCCAGCGTCACCTCCGCCACATCTCCCGCGTCCGCGTCGAATTCGTTGTTCAGGTGGTTCATGCGTGCTGCTCCTCCGTAATTTCGATACTCGCCCACGTCATTTTACCCCGGCCGGCGGTTGGGCAGCCAGCGCTTCGGCCTTCGTTGGATGATCGGGCTGGAGGAACCCTTTCACTTCTTCGATGCCGTAGGGCGGGGTGCGTCGGTGCAAGACGGCATGGCAATTGGGGCATACGGGTCTCAAATCCTCCACCGGGTTTACGACGTACTCCCCAGCGATCTCCGACAGCGGTCGAATGTGATGCACATGAATGAACCCGTCGAACATCTCTCCGTACATCGCTCCGAAGTCGAACCCGCAGATGCAGCAGTTCGTACCGTAGTGCTCGATGCAAAGCCGACGAGCCTCGTGGTTGCGCTCGTAGGCGTTGACCATGACTTGACGGAAGGCCCCCTCGACGAACGTGATCGCGGCCGTGGGCGAGATTTCCTCCGGCAGCAGGATCTCGTGGGCCTCGACCCAGCCGAGAGACTCAAGGGCTTCGGCGACCTCCGGTCGCATGAGCCAGTGCCACTCGCCCATTCGTTTATCAAACGTGACCAGCGTGCCGACGTGTTGAGGTTCGGGCCGGTATTCGAGCTGCTCTCCGACCAGACGACCCAGTTCCCCGTATTGCTTGTTTGCGAACGAGTAATGGCCATAACCGAAGGCATGGGCCAATTGCGTGGCCGTGATGGTTCGAGCCGTCGCATGGTAATGCACTTGAAGCATGCGCATGTGATGCTTCTTGAGTTCCCCAAGTCTTCGGAAGGCATCTTCGTATCGCTCCGCCGATGGCGCTGGAGCGGCCTCAGCTTGAAAGCCGCTTTCCACGACCACATCATCCCGATCCGCACGAAACAGCCCTTCGCCTTGCTCCACGTAAGAGACCTGATCATCCCCATAGTGGCTCATGGTTGGCTCCTTTTTTTGGGGACCGCCCCGACCTTTCGCCCAGGACCGCCAGCTTCTTTCAATGAGCCGGATGGATCGGTCGATTATAACGCGCTATGATGGGTGGGGTGATGAATTTCGTGGATCGGCCCTGGTCGAATCGGAATTGGATCAGACGCTGGATTACTGGTGGGAACCGATCCGACCGTCGGCTGTGGCGGAGTGGATCTGAAGCCCCGCGCCGCGTGTGGTCTTGATGCAAACCGGCGCGCGCATGATAATTCATCTCTTCAAACAAACAGGGCGCGGCGTGCGGAGACGACGCGGATAGATCGAGGTGGCTGGGCCGGTCGGCGTTCGAGAGTCGGACGCGGCTTGACCGGCGCGGGAGGGTTCAAGCAAGAGATGTACGTACCTTCGAAGCTGTTCTTCACCAAGGGAGTGGGCGTCCACCGCGAAAAATTGACCAGCTTCGAGCTGGCGCTCCGCGACGCTCGGATCGCCTGCTACAACCTGGTGCGGGTTTCGAGCATTTTCCCGCCGCGCTGCAAGGAGGTCACGGTCGAGAAGGGCTTGAAGGACCTCAGCCCCGGCCAGATCGTCCACGTCGTGATGAGCGAGAGCGCCACGGCCGAGCCCAACCGCCTGGTCGCCGCCAGCGTGGGGGTCGCCATCCCGCGCGATCCGGACCAGTTCGGCTACCTCTCCGAGCACCATTCGTACGGCCAGACCGCGAAGTCGGCGGCCGACTACGCCGAAGACCTCGCCGCTGAGATGCTGGCGACGATCCTCGGCGTCGAGTTCAACCCCAACAGCTCGTGGGACGAGAAGCGCGAGATCTGGAAGATCGCCGACGTGATTTACAAGACGAAGGAAGTCACCCAGACCGCCGTCGGCCACAAGGACGGACTGTGGACGACCGTCGTCGCCGCCGCCATCCTGCTCCCGTGAACGTCGCCGGAGGCTCGGCCGTCGCATGAATACGCGCGTTCGAGCCGTCGACTCCGACGATCCGGACCCCGAGGTCATCGACGAGGCCGCCGCGATCCTGTCGCGCGCCGGCCTCGTCGCGTTCGCCACCGAGACCGTCTACGGCCTGGGCGCCGTCGCCACGGACCCTCGCGCGGTCGCCAGAATCTTCGAGGCCAAGGGGCGGCCGGCGTTCAACCCGTTGATCGTCCACGCCGCCGACGTCGACCACGCGCGGACGCTTACGACGATCTGGACCGAAACCGCCCAGCGCCTCGCCGACCACTTCTGGCCGGGGCCGCTGACCTTGATCGTTCCGAAGACCTCGGCGATCCCGGAAATCGTCACGGCGGGCGGCCCGAGCGTCGGCCTGCGGGTCCCTTCGCCGAAGATCGCCCGCGCCCTGATCGCGCGCGCCGGCGCCCCGCTCGCGGCCCCCAGCGCCAACCGATCGAACCGGATCTCGCCGACGCGCGCCGAGCACGTCTTGGCGGATCTCGACGGCCGGATCGATCTGATTCTCGACAGCGGCCCGACGACCGTCGGCCTGGAGTCGACCGTCCTCGACCTGACGACGACCCCGGCGCGCATCCTTCGGCCCGGACCCATCGGGCGGCGCGACCTCGCCCCCTTCTTTGAGGACGGGACGCTCGCCGCGCCGACGATCACCGTCGGGCGGCCATGGGATCAGGTGGCAAGCCCGGGGATGCAGGCTGTGCATTACGCGCCTCGGACGAGGGCCATGCGGGTTGATTCGGTGAGAGAGGTTTACTCGATCGCCTGGCCGGAACGGGTCGGGCTGCTGGCCTTTGAACCGCTGGACCGAAGCCGGTTTCCCGAACACGTGGTTGTGATTGAACATCTCGACCCGACCGCGGCCGCACATGACCTGTATGCCGCGCTGCATCGGCTCGACGCGCGGGGGGTCGACCTGATCGTCGTGGCGATGCCCCCGGGCGAACTCGCCTGGGACGCCGTCCGCGATCGACTACGGCGGGCGACGACGCCGATGGAAGTCTGACCGAGCTACCGGACGAGATCACTCGAACAGCCGTTGCTGTGGTTCGAAGAGTGGTTCGGGCTCGGGCTCGACGAGTCCCAGGTGGCGGTAGGCGGCCGAGGTGGCCGTCCGGCCTCGTGGGGTGCGGACGACGAACTCGCGGCGGAGGAGGAACGGTTCGACCTCGTCGCGGAGCGTGTCCATCGCGACGTTCATGGTGGCGGCGAGCGCCTCGACGCCGGTGGGGCCCCCCTTGAAGACGCGGATCAACGTCTCAAGGTAGCGTCGGTCTTGCTTGTCCATCCCCTCGGAGTCGATTTCCTGCATGTCGAGCGCGTCGCGAGCGATGGTCAGATCGATCTCGCCGTCGGCGCAGGCCACGGCGTAGTCGCGCACCCAGCGGAGCCGGGCGTTGGCGATTCGGGGGGTCCCTCGGCTCCGGCTGGCCAACTCCCAGGCGGCGTCGGGTGTGATGGTCGCGCGGAGCTTGGTCGAGTTGACGTTGATGATCCGGGCGAGGTCGTCGGCGTCGTAGAATTCGAGGTGCTCGTGCATGTGGAACCGCTCGCGAAGCGGCGCCGAGAGCATGCCGCTGCGGGTCGTCGCCCCGATGATCGTGAACTTCTTGAGCGGCAGATTGATCGTCCGCGCCGACATCCCCTCGCCGAGCACCACGTCGACCCGGAAGTCTTCCATGACCGGGTAGATGAACTCCTCGACGGCCCGGGGAAGGCGGTGGATCTCGTCGATGAAGAGGATCGAGCCCTCCGACGCGTTGGTCAGGTACGGCATCACGTCCATCTTCTTGTCGAGCGAGGCGCCGCTGGTCAGGTTGAGCTCGACGCCCAACTCGTTGTGGAGCACGCTCGCGAACGTCGTCTTGCCCAGGCCGGGAGGGCCGTCGAAGAGGATGTGCGGCAGCGGCTCGTTGCGCTTGCGGGCGGCGGACAGGGCGATCGACAGCCGCTCGGCGACGGCGCGCTGGCCGACGATCTCGCCCAGGCGTTGGGGGCGCAGCTTGTCGTCGCCGGCCTCGGCCTTGGGCCGGCCCAAAGCTTCGGGGGCCTCGGCGGCCTGGTTCCTCGGGGCTCGGTCGTCGTCGTCGGGCTTGCTCTTGATCTTCACTTCGCGCGCCATGGTTTCATCCTTATCGCTGGTTGGTCCGGCGAGGCGTGCATCCGGTCACGGCTTGCTCTGCTGGTAGATGGCTTCGATCAGATCGGCCACCGACTTGAACTTCTTCTTGCCCGAAAGGACGCGGTCGAGCGCGGCGCGCGCATCGATCTCACTATGCCCCACCGACAAGAGCGCCGCGAAGGCGTCGCGGACGACGTCGGGCTCGGCGTTCTCGACCTCGCCGTTGGCCTGCGCCGAAGGCGCCGCGCCGTCGGGCGTGACGATCAGGGCGAATATGCCGACTTTGCGGCGCAGCTTGGCGACGATCCGTTCGGCCATCGCCTCGCCGATGCCGGGGAACGTGGCCAGCACCTTCACGTCTTGCTCCTGGATCGTCCGGGCCAGCTCGCGGACCGGCCGGACCATCGCCCGAAGCGCCTTGCGGACCCCGACGCCGTCCACCGAGCAGAAGGTCTCGAAGAACTCGCGGTCGACCGGCGAGAGGAAGCCGATCAGCCGCGGGACCATCTTGCCCCCCATCGCCTGGCCCTCGATGTAGAACGTCGTGTGCAAGACGACCGGCTCCCCCACCTTCCCCTGGAGCTGCCTGCGCGTGTGCTCGGGGATCAGGACCTCGAGCTCGAACGGCTCGACCGCCAGGGTCAGCGCTTCGTCAGTCACCGACCGGAGAACGCCTCGGATTTGCGTGATCACCTGCAGCCCTCGCCGGATTCGCGGCTCTCGATGCCACTGTGGTACTTTGTTCACTAATTGTGCCTGATGTCGGCGCGTTGTGCAAGGCGCAATAGACCGGAGCGCGATCGTAGATCGGAAGAGCACACGTCTGAACTCCAGTCACCTTGTAATCTCGTATGCC
>CALCIC010000387.1 GCA_937907405.1 uncultured Isosphaeraceae bacterium
GAGCGCCGGAGGAGCGGGCGGCGATGCTCGAACGGCTGGGCTTCAAGCACTTCGCCTATGATTGGCGCGGCGAGCACATCCCGACGTTCGACGCCGAGGTCGAGGCCCTCAAGCGACACGGCGTCGCGCTCGACGCCTTCTGGGTCGCGCCCGGGGAACTGAACGACGAGTCGCGGATCATCCTCGACGTCCTCAAGTGGCACGGCGTCAAGGCCCAGCTCTGGGCGCTGCTCGACTTCGGGGCCGACAAGGCCGAGGGCGCCGAGCAGGCGCGACGGATCGACGCGGCGGTTGCGAAGCTCAGACCCCTGGCCGACGAGGCCGCCAAGATCGGCTGCACCGTCGCCTTGTACAACCACGGGGGATGGTTCGGCGAGCCCGAGAATCAGATCGCGATCATTGAGCGACTCAAGGCCGCGGGCGCCCCGAACGTCGGCATGGTCTACAACTTCCACCACGGCCACCACCACCTCGACCGCGTCAAGTCGCTGCTCGAAAAGACGATGCCGTATCTGATGGCGGTCAACATCAACGGCATGGACCCGGACGGCGACCGCCAGGGGAGGAAGATCCTGCCCCTCGGCCAGGGGGAGCGCGATCTCGAACTGCTGCGGACGATCCGCGACAGCGGCTACCACGGGCCGATCGGCATCCTCGGCCACACGATGGACGACGCCGAAGCGCGGCTGCAAGACAACCTCGACGGCCTCGACTGGCTCGTCCCGCAGCTCGACGGCAAGGCCCCCGGACCCCGGCCGACGCCGAGGACGCCCGTGCCCGCTCGCCCGGCCGCCGCCGCCTCGGCCGCCTCGCCACTTACCCCCGAGCAATCCGCGCAGGTCGCGGCGCTGGTCGCCGCCGCCGGGAAGGCCGGCGACCCCGCGCGCGGCGCGATCGTCTTCGCCGATCCTCGATTCAGTTGTCTTCCATGCCACAAGGTCGGCGCTCAAGGGGGCGCGGTCGGCCCGGAGCTGACGACCGTCGGCCAGACCGTCCCCCCCGAGGAACTCGCCGAGTCGTTCCTCTGGCCCAAGCGGAAGGTCAAGGAGGGCTACGACGCGGTCGCCGTCGCGGTCGACGACGGCCGCCTGATCCAGGGCTACACCCAGTCCGATACGGAAACCGCGCTGACGCTCCGCGAGGCGGCGTCGGGCGAGGTCGTCACAATCCCCAAGGCTTCGATCGAGGAGGCCAAGGCGCTGGGGACGCTGATGCCCGACGGCCTCGCCGCGACCATGAACTCGGGCGAGCAGGCCGACCTGCTGAGCTTCCTGACGACGCTCGGCAAGCCCGGGGCGTCGAACCATCTCGCGGCGGCCATGCCCGCGCACGGGCACGCGCCCGCAAGCTTCCCCTTCAACCGGGAACCGCTCCAGCCCGAGTACTACGGGAGCATGGACCACCCGGTCAACCGACAGCGGATCTACGACTATTACGCCAAGGAGGCCGACTACTTCCGCAAGCAGCCCAACCCGCCGATGCTCCTGCCCCCCTATCCAGGACTCGACGGCGGCGTCCACGGGCACTGGGGGAATCAGAACGAGTCGACCTGGGCCGACGGCCGCTGGAACGACACGACCCTCGGTTCGGTGATGTGCGGCGTCTTCCGAGGCGCCGGGGTCGTCGTCCCCAAGGGGATCTGCCTCCAGCTCGGCGGGAAGGGCGAGTACTCCGCCTGCTTCGACCCCCAGACGCTTTGCTACGAGGCGTTCTGGAGCGGCGGCTTCGTCCGGTTCTCCGACGTCCGTCACGGCTTCATGGAGGGGCTGATCCTCAGCGGCGAGCCCCTGCCGAGGCCCGAGGGGGCGAAACCCGAGAAGCCGTTCATTTACAATGGTTTTTATCGACATGGGAAACGGGTGTTGATCTCCTACTCGATCGACGGCGAGGAATGGCTGGACGCGCCCTGGATCGAGGACGGCGAATTCGTCCGCAACGCCTTCCCGGCCGCGAGCCACCCGCTCCGCGACCTCACGAAGGGGGGTCCGGCCGAATGGCCGCAGCGGTTCGTCGTCCAGGGCGAGTCGGGCAAGACGCGTCCTTACGCCACGGACACGATCCCGCCGCCGCTCGACAACCCCTGGAACGCGCTCCTGTTCTTCGGCGACCACGACTTCCTGGCCGACGGGACCGCCCTGCTCTCCACGATGCAAGGCGACGTCTGGCGCGTCGAGGGGCTTGACGACGACCTCGAACACGTCGTCTGGCGGCGGGTCGCGTCGGGCCTTCACCAGGCCCTCGGTCTGGTCGTCGCCGAGGACAGAATCTACGTCCTTGGACGCGACCAGGTCACCGAATTGCAGGACCGAAACGGCGACGGCGAGGCCGATTTTTATCGGTGCGTGAACAACTCCTTCATGTCGTCGGCCGCCGGCCACGACTTCGTCTGCGGCCTTGAGCGCGACAAAAACGGCGACTTCTACTCGGCGTCCGGCCCCCAGGGGCTGATCCGGATTCCCGGCGACGGCAAGCCGGCCGAGACGATCGCGACCGGGTTTCGCAATCCGGACGGCCTCTGCCTGACCTCGTCCGGCGCGGTCACCATGCCCAACTCCGAGGGCAACTGGGTCCCCACGTCGATGATCTGCGAGGTCCGCCCCGGCGCTCATTACGGCTACCCTGGTCCCAGGGAGAATCAACCGCCGTCCCCCCCCCTGGTGTACCTGCCGCGCGCGATCGACAACTCCAGCGGCGGACAGGTCGAGGTGACCAGCGACCGCTGGGGGCCGCTCAAGGGGAGCCTCGTGCATTTCTCCTATGGCGCGGGGGCGGCGTTCCTGGTGCTCCGCGACCATGTCGACGGCGTGCCGCAGGGCGCGGTGGTCCCGCTCCCCGGCGACTTTCTGTCGGGCGTCCATCGGGGCCGATTCAGCCCCCGCGACGGTCAGCTCTACGTCTCCGGGATGGCCGGCTGGGGCTCGTACACGGCGCTCGACGGCTGCTTCCAGCGCGTCCGATACACGGGCGATCGGGTGCAGTCGCCAGTCAGTTTCCACCCGGTCGAAAACGGCGTGCTCGTCGGCTTCACCCAGCCCGTCGACCCGGCGGTGGCGACGCGGCCGGGGAACACGTTCGCGCAGGTCTGGAATTACCGCTACAGCAGCACCTACGGTTCGCTCGAATACTCGACCCGCCATCCCGGCGTGGTCGGCCACGACCCGTTGCCGATCCGTTCAGTCCACATCCTCCCCGACGGCAAAACCCTGTTCCTGGAGATCCCCGACGTCCAGCCCGTGAACCAGCTTCACCTGCGGCTCGAAGTCGACGACGGCCCGGCGCACGAGCTGTACGCCACCATCAACAAGCTGGCGCCGCCGTTCACCGAGTTCGACGGCTATCAGCCCGTGAACAAAACGATCGCCGCGCATCCGATCCTTGCCGACATGGCGGCGCTCAACGTCAAGAAAGAGCCCAATCCATGGCTCAAGGCCCTGCCCAAAGCGCGGTCGATCAATCTCGGCGCGGGGAACAACCTGACGTACACGACGCCGGCGTTCAAGGTCAAGGCCGGCGAGACGATCAAGCTCAGGTTTGAGAACCCCGACGTGGTGCCGCACAACTGGGTGCTCGTCAAACCCGGCAGCCTGGCCCGCGTCGGCGACCTGGTCAACAAGATCATCGCCGAGCCCGACGCCGCCGCCCGCAACTACATCCCCAGGACTGACGACGTGCTGGTCTACGTCGACATCATCGGCCCCGGCTCCGACGCCCGGATCTACTTCCAGGCGCCGACCACCCCGGGCCGATATCCGTTCCTCTGCACCTTCCCCGGCCACTGGATGGTCATGAACGGCGTGATGACGGTGGAATAGCGCGTGCTCCTTCCAATCCAAATGACGCGAAGCGTCCCATGGAAGCCCGACGCGCCAGCGAGTGAATCGATCGGCGGCCGTCCCCGGCCGGCATGGGTCCGCGAGACGATCCGGTTGCGCAACCGCCCTTCGACGGCGGTCGCCGATTACTACCGATAAACACATTGTCAAAGAACCTGGGAGCCCTTGCGGTCAGCGGTCAACCTGTGCGGAATTCGGTTCGTTCGCGCTCGGTAAGCGGATCGCAACGGTGGACGACCTGCGGCCGTGAACCGACTTGCGTCCCGGAGAGGTTGGCTTCGTTCGCGCGCTTTCGCCGATCTCGGATGCGAATCCCCGCGCGATCCGCCGACGACGGAGGAGGCGCCTGACGCGACGACCCAGCCGGGGAGCATTTCGCCACGACGACCAGAGTCGCCTTGGATTGAGGGCGATCCGGCGGCGGCGGCGAGGCCGGCTTCTCCGGGGCCGGTGGATTGGGTTCCTTCGTCGCTTTTTTCTCCGGCTGCGACGCGGCAGCCTTGCGGA
>CALCIC010000388.1 GCA_937907405.1 uncultured Isosphaeraceae bacterium
TGATGGTCAAGGAGTTCGAGCAGCAGAACGAGCAGGACCTGGCGATCCTGATCGATCCCTGGCTCCCGCGCACCAAGGTCTCGCCGCTGCAGCGCGAGGCCGTCGAGCAGGCGGTCTCGTTCGCGGCGACAATCTGCCTCGACGCCTGTCGCCGCCAGGGCCGCCGGTTGATCCTGGGATGGACCGGCGCGACCCCCGGCGTGATCCAGGGTCCAGCCTCGGTGAAGCTGGTCCACGAGCTCCTGGAGCAACTGGCGGTGCTCCGGTTCACCCACGAAGGGGGGCTGGCCGAGCTGTTCGACGCCTTGCCGCAGGCGACGTTGCGCGACGCGCTTTTGATCGTCGTCTCGACCCGTCCCCACAACGTGGTCGAGGAGGCGGAACGGTCCACCCACCTCACGCCGTCCTCGGCGCGGAGCCTGCTGGGGCGGGCCGTGATCCTCAACGCCGCCCAGGGGGAGCTGAACGAGCTGATCCAGTACGCCGAGTCAAACTCGCGGAACCTGCTGGAACACCGGCTCTCCAGCGCCGAGGCCGAACGCCTGACCGCCCAGGAGGAGCGGCGGCGGGGACGATTCTCGGGCGACGGCGAGGTCGTCGCGGAGGACGTTTCGGACGACCGCTTGCAACCGCGTCCCGACGATCGGAGCGACCGATCTTGAACAGCTATCTCGTCTATCGGATCAGCTTCTACGCGATGCTCACCGTCGCCTCCCTGGCGCTGTGCGCCGACTCGGGCGACGATCCGGCGGGTTGGATGCTCCCCCCCCTGGTGGCCGTCGCCGGCCTGATCGCCTATTTCACCGTCGATCGCAAGCCGACCTGGGCGCTGCCTCGCGGGCTCGCCAACCTCCTGGCCGCGAGCACCCTGATCTTGCTCCTGGTGGAATACAAGCTCGACGAGACCCAATTCGTGCGCTATCTGGGCCACTGGCTGATCGCGCTGCAACTGGTCAAGTATTTCCTGCCGAAGTCGGCGGAGGACGATTGGTTCCTGTTCGTGGTCGGCCTGATGCAAGTCTTGATCGGCGCGGTGATCAACGTCGGCGACCAGGTCGGGTTCTGGCTGTTTCTGTGGGCGATGCTGGCGGTCTGGGTGCTGGCCCAGTTCTTCCTCCAGCGCGAGGCGCGGAGGTTTCTCTCGAAGGGGCGGCTGGAGCGTCGCGCTCCGCTCGAGCCGTTGCGTAAAGATCCCTATCAAGGACTCTTCGACCGGGCCTACGCCGTCGCGACGATCCGCGTGCTCGCCCTGACCCTGGCGCTCGGTTTCTTCTTCTTTCTGCTCCTTCCCCGCCAGGGAGCCGCCACACGGTCGCACGCCGGCCCGGCGGCGGCCAAGCACCTGACCGGTTTTGACGAGGAGGTCTCCCTCGGCCAACTCGGCGAGATCCTCGAAAACGACACCCCCGTGATGACGGTCCAGTTCTCCGACGCCGACAGGAACCCGACGCGTCCCCCCGCCGAGCCGCTCTGGCGAGGCGTGACGCTCAACGACTACAGCTCGGGCCGCTGGCGACGCCAGCCCCACCGCCAGATGATGACGTTCCCGACCTATCAGCGCGCCTCGGTCCACCACCGTTCGATCATTCGCCAGAACGTCAAGCTGGAGTCCAACGATTCGCCCACGCTGTTCGGCATCCGTCCGTTTTTGGAGGTCAATTCCTCTCGCCGCCTGCCTCCCTCGCTCAACCCGCTCGACGGAACCGTCTCCCGGTCGCCTCCGCGGGGGGCGTTCGACTACGAGGTCGTCTCCGACACCGACTCGACCGCTCCTCAGATCGGCGAGGCTTCTCCAAGCGACGACCGCATCGAAAACGTCCTTCTGGTCCTTGATCCGGAACTCAAGACGAGGCTGAAGGCGATCGCGGAGCCGATCGTCGGGAAGATTCCCGGCGACGGCGCCGAGGGGGCCAGAGCGCGGAGCCTGGCCGTCGAGTCGTATCTCCGCGAGTCCGGCCTGTTCACCTACTCTCTTGAGATGAAGTCGATCGACCGCTCGATCGACCCCGTGCTCGACTTCCTGATCAACCGCAAGGAGGGGCACTGCGAGTATTACGCCAGCGCTCTGGCGCTTTTGCTGCGATCCATCGAGATCCCCTCGCGCATAGTCAACGGCTTCAAGGGGGGCGATTGGAACAACATCAGCGAGGCCATGACCGTTCGGCAGAAGCACGCCCATAGCTGGGTCGAGGCGTATCTCGGCGAGGACGAGCACCAACGCCCGATCTGGATCAGCCTCGACCCGACCCCCGGCGCCGAGCGCGAAAAGTCGATCGCACAGGTCGGCGGACTGGCCTCGAATTTCCGCACGGTCACAGACCTGCTCCGGTACGTTTGGGTGTTCTACATTCTCGGTTACGACTCCAACCGCCAGACGAAGCTGCTCTACGAACCCATCGTCGAGCTCGCCCGACTGATTCGCGGCGGCGCGCGCCAGATCTGGGAATGGACCGCCGCAACGTTCTCGAGGCTGTTCCATTTTCGAAACATCCAGTCGTTCATCAGCGTCCAGGGCTTCGTCGTCAGCTTTCTGGTCCTCAGCCTGACCGCGGCCCTGGCCAAGCTGCTCTCCTGGCTGATCCGCAAGGCCGCCGCCTGGTGGCGCGGCGGCGGAGAGGACGGCGCGGGCGCGACCGCGGGGATCCTATTCTACCGCCGACTGGCGCAGCTCCTGTCCCAGTACGAATTGGTGCGCTCGCCGGCCGAGACCCATCACGAATTCGCCCGTCGCGCCTTCCGGTTCCTGAGCGGGCAGGGGACTCGAACGCAGGACGTGGCCGAACTTCCCCAGCAGGTCGTCGACGCTTTCTATGAGGTTCGCTTCGGTCATCGCGACCTGTCCCCCGAGACCCTCGCCGAACTCGAAGCCTGCCTCGACGCGATCCAGGCCAAGCTCGTCGCGCCCGTGGCGAAGTGAGGGGCCGAATCCGGCCCCACGGCTCAACGTTCCGGCGTCCAGAGCTGGAGGCCGGTTCGCAACGGCCCGTTGCGTCGCGTCAGAACCTCGCGATTCGCGCGGAGCAGGGTCTCGACGCCCGCCCGCGACCCGTAAATCCGAACCGCGACGTCGTCGAGCGTCTCGCCCGAATCCACGATCGTCACCTCGGTGTCGCTCCTTGGAATCGACACCATCTCGGGGCTCGGCGACTGCCCCCCCGAATTCGTCTCGGGCGCCTTCTTCCTGGTCGTTTCCGGCTCCCTCGCGATGGCGGCCGGCGACGGCGCGTCGGCCTCGTCGATCGTCGGGCTTTCCCTGACGACGGGTTTCGGCGCGACGGGCGTAGGATCGGAAGCGTGCAAGGGGACCGTCGGAGCGGCCGGGACCAGGGGGGCCGGCGGTTCGGGGACGGTCGACGACGCAGTCGGCGCCGCCGAGGGGGGCGAACCGACCACCGGATCTCGAGCGTCCTCCGGGGACTTCACGTCGGCCCTCTCAGGGAGAACCTCACGCGCCCGCCGATCCGCCGCGGGAACCGGTGGCTCGGGCTCCGGCGTGGGAGCGGAATGGGAGGGCGGCGCAGGGTTCTCGACCGTCGCGACTTCTGAAGGCGCGGACGCGCGCGTTTGACTGACGACCGGAGGGTCGGCCGATGCGTCCGTCGGCGCATGGTCGCGTTCAAGCGGAAAGAGCACGACCGCGAAGAAGCACACGATGAGGACGCTCAGCACCATGCTGGGTAGGACTTGACGGTTCATGTTGCACGGCTCGGTTGGGGGCGGTACCAGATTGCGTCCGGGCTTTTCGCCTTATTCGCAACCATCGGCCGTCCGTTCGCGCGACTTGAGGATTTCCGGCGCGGGCCGACGTTTTTCCAGGTTCCGCGCGCGGTCGGGAAGCGACTTCGAACCTTGCGGCCCCCAGAATACGAATAGAAGGAAGACGGAAATCGCCTCGGCGGAAGAAGCTCGAAAAGAGATTGCCGATTTCAACGAATTCGCGGATCATTCGGCCGCACTTGTCCCGATACCGTTAAACAGCTAAGATTGGCTGGA
Source organism: uncultured Isosphaeraceae bacterium (assembly GCA_937907405.1). Classification (GTDB taxonomy): domain Bacteria; phylum Planctomycetota; class Planctomycetia; order Isosphaerales; family Isosphaeraceae; genus Paludisphaera. The sequence goes on from CALCIC010000388.1 coordinate 3,994, forward strand.
CGGATCGGGTTCATTCCGCACACCGCAAGGTCTAGGTTTCAGGAACATATCC
>CALCIC010000389.1 GCA_937907405.1 uncultured Isosphaeraceae bacterium
AAGGAGACCACCGGGAGGAGCCGCAACCTGGCCGAACGCACGGCCGTCAACACGGTCATCCAGGGGTCGGCCGCCGATCTGATCAAGCGCGCCATGATCCAGGTCGAGCGTCGACTCCGCGACGAGGGGCTTGAGGCGCGGATGATCCTCCAGATCCACGACGAGCTGGTCTTCGAGACCCCCGTCGACGAGGTCTCCAGGTTGGCGGATTTGGTCCGCGCCGAGATGACCTCGGCGCTCGCGCTGTCGGTCCCGCTGAAGGTCGACCTCGCCGTCGGGCGGAACTGGCTGGACGTGGAACGGCTCGCCTCCTAGCATGGAACGCGAATGCACCTGAATTCATCGGGCTCGTCCGGGGGGGCGATTCCGGCGAACAACCATTGCAGCGCCGAGAGCGATGGCGTATAAGTTGAGTAGATGCTTCGTGAGTGGCCGGCTCCTGACCAACGGTGCTTTCCCATCACCCGCTTCATCTCTTTCCCTCGGCCTTGCACCCACAGAGACACGCCCAGGACTGAGATGATGGCCTGAAGACCCACGACGCCCGCCTGCTCGATTCTCTCGGACTCGCACGTCGCGATCGTGCCTCCGAAGGCGAGCTGGACCGTCCCCGCCAAAACCCGAGTCGGATTGACGGCTCTGGTGTTTGACATGTGATCACGCGTTGCGATTCGCGGCCCCCTCCGGCTCGTCCGCCGTCGGGACCGACGTCCGCGGTCGCCTCAAGGTTCGTGCGACGGCCTCCGCCCCTTTGGGCCGCAAGCTCCAGGACTCTTATGTTCGAGACCTCAGCGATCAACGTTTCGCCGACGGCCGAACCTCGGCCGCGCTGGAAACACGGCTCGATCCCCGTGATCGGCCTGATCGGCGGCGTCGGCGGCGGCAAGAGCGCCGCGGCGGCGTTGCTGGCGGCTCGCGGCGCGGTGGTGATCGACGCCGACGCGGTCGGCCACCGGGTGCTGGAACGCCCCGAAGTGCGCGATCGGTTGGTCGCGCGGTTCGGCCCCGACATCGTCGCGGCCGAGGGCGCGTCGGGTTCCAGGGTGGATCGTCGCGCGTTGGCGAAGATCGTCTTCGCCGACCGAGCGGCCCGCCGCGACCTGGAGGCGGTCGTACATCCGTTGATGGTCAAGGGCTTCGAGCGAACGATCGCGCAGGCCGAGCGGAGTCGCTCGGCGACGGCCGTCGCCCTCGACGCCGCCGTCTTGCTTGAGGCCGGTTGGGAGCGGATTTGCGACCTGGTCGTCTACATCGACGCCCCCCGGGCCGACCGCCTGGAACGGGCCGTGCGGACCCGCGGCTGGTCCCCCGCCGACTTTGAAGCGAGGGAGGCCGCGCAACTTCCTTGCGAGGAGAAGCGACGGCGGGCCGACTACGTCTTGCCCAACATCGCCGGGCCCGGCGAGCTGGCCGTCGAGGTCGATCGGTTCCGCGCCTGGCTCGCCGCTCCCCCCGATCCGTCGTGCTTGCGGGCGGCCGAGCATTGATCCCGACTTGGTTCGCCCCGTCGCTGGTTCCCCGTCGTTTACGTTTCTTTTTCCAGGGTCCCGTGTTCCTCAACCCGACGCCGCTCTCGCCTTGGATCCGGCGGATCTCGCCGGACGTCGCCCCCGCCGCGAACCCGCTTTCGATCGCGCGGCTCGCCAAAATCACGTGTCAAGTCTGACCAGGAGAATGGATCGCCATGGCTAATGAGACCCGCCCGCGCCGGGAGCCTTCCGGGACGTCCCGCATTCGCAAGTCCACCTCGTCCACTCCTCCCCCCGCCGCCGAAGAGAAGCCCGTCGCCCCCCCCCCGAAGTCGATCAGTTCGGCGCCGACCGCGCCGGCCTCGGCCTCTGAGCGGACGCCCCGCGCGCCTTACCGCGAGGAGGCCCCCGCCGATCGCGAGCCGATCCGTTTCATTCGCCAGCGCGA
>CALCIC010000390.1 GCA_937907405.1 uncultured Isosphaeraceae bacterium
TTCATCACGTACGTTGCACTGGCGTTCGGAACGTCGCTGCTGATCGGGTCGTTCATCGCGCCCAAGCTGGTCGTCGACGCCGGACTCCGCGGGCTTGCGAAGTCGGGGGCGTCCGCCCCGACCACGACGGACGACGCCGGGGCCAAGCAGGTCAAACCCGCGGTCGCGGCGCACCAGCTTCTGCCCTTGTATCACACCCAGCTCATCATCGGCGCCGCCATGGTCGAAGGGGGCGCGTTCTTCGCAATAGTCGCATATATGCTTGAACATCAATATTTGGCGCTCGGCGTGGCCGCCGCTCTCCTGGCGGTGTTGATCTCGCGGTTTCCGACCGTCGACGGCGTCGGGGTCTGGCTCGATGAGAAGCTGAACAGGCTGAACGAGATGCGGAACGCCGAGTGGTGACGGTCCCAGGTCCAGGGGCGGCTTCGATTTTCTCGCGGTTCGATCATGCATCGACGGCCGGAATCCTCTAAGATCCAAGAATTGTTCAACGACTGTCGCGGCGGGCGAGGCGGACGCCAGGCGTTCCGACTCGCCGGAGGTACGAGGCCATGCGAACGGGGGCCGTCCTGACCATCGTGGTGCTGTTCGGGCTGTCGACGACCGACGGAGGCGAGACCGCCGACTCTGGCGAAAGCCTGTTCAACGGCCGAGTCGAGGCGATCCTCTCCGGCTCGTGCGTCCGATGCCACGGCGGCGACCAGAAGAAGGGGGGCCTGGACCTCACCCGACGCGCCTCGGCGCGCGAAGGGGGGGAGAGCGGGCCGGCGATCGTGCCGGGGGACCTCGACGAGAGCCTCCTGATCGAGAAGACGGCGGCCGGCGAGATGCCCCCAAAAACGCCGCTATCGGCCGAGCAGGTCGAAACCCTCCGCGTCTGGGTGAAGGCCGGCGCGCCCTACGCTCGCGAGCCGCTTCTGGCGCCCAGGCCGGGCGCCGAACTGTGGTCGCTGCGGCCGATCAAGAACCCCGCGCCCCCGGCGGTCGACGCCGAGGCCGCGCGCTGGATCCGCAACCCGATCGACGCCTTCATCCTGGCGAAGCTCCGCGAGAACACGCTGACGCCCGCCCCCGAGGCCGACCGCGCCGACCTGATCCGCCGGCTTTCGTTCGACCTGATCGGACTGCCGCCGTCGCCGGAAGAGATCGACGCATTCATCGCCGACGACGACCCCCTGGCTTACGAGACGCTGGTCGACCGCCTGCTCGCCAGCCCCCGGTACGGCGAGCGGTGGGCGCGGCACTGGATGGACGTGGTCCGGTTCGGCGAGAGCGAGGGCTACGAGACCAACATGCCCCGGTTCAACGCCTGGCCCTATCGCGACTACGTCGTCCGTGCGTTCAACCGCGACACGCCGTTCCCGCGATTCGTCGTCGAACAACTGGCCGCCGACGTCGCTTCGGCCGGCGCGGACAAGGACTGGCTGACCCAGGCGGCCACCGGTTTCCTGGTCGGCGGCACCCACGACGTCGTGGGGAACGCGACGATCGAGGGGATGAAGCAGCAGCGGGTCGACGACCTCGACGACGTCGTCACGGCGACCGGCACGGCGTTCCTCGGCCTGACGATCAACTGCGCCCGGTGCCACGACCACAAGTTCGACCCGATCTCGCAGAAGGACTACTACGGCCTGCAAGCGGTCTTCGCCGGGGTCAACCACGCGTCAAGGGCCGTCGAGGCGGCCGACGCCGAGGCCCGTCGCGCGAAGGCGGCGATCGTCGCGGCCGAGCTGGCCGAAGTCGACCAGAAGCTTGACGCGTTCGTCCCGGTCGCCCAACTCGAATCCGACGGCCCCTCCCGGCCGATGGTCAACCCGAGGCGGAACGTCGAGCGGTTCGCGCCGATCAAGGCCCGGATGATCCGGATGACGATCCTGGCGACCGCCGACCCGATCGAGCCCTGCGTCGACGAACTGGAAGTCTACACGGCCGAACCCTCGCCCCGGAACGTGGCCCTGGCCTCGGCCGGCGGCAAGGCGTCGGCCTCGTCGGAATACCCCGGCTCGGCGATCCACAAGATCGCCCACCTTAACGACGGCCGAGTCGGCAACGGCCGAAGCTGGATCTCGCACGTTCCGGGCAAGGGGGTGGCGACCATCGCCTGGCCCGAGGCCGCCCTGATCGACCGCGTGGTCTGGAGCCGCGACCGCGAGGAGAAGTACACCGACCGTCTGGCGACGCAGTACGTGATCGAGGCCGCCGACGAGCCCGGTGCCTGGCGGGTCGTCGCCTCATCGCTCGACCGCGCGGCGTACAAGGCCGGCGCCAGGTCCGAGGCCGAAGCCGACTCGGCGCCGACCTCGGAGGACGCCGCCCGCCGCGACGCGCTGCGCAAGCGGCGGACCGAATTGAAAGCCCAACTCGACCAGCTCGGCACGACGATCTCGATGTACATCGGCACCTTCACCCAGCCGGCCACGACCCATATGCTCCGGCGGGGCGACCCGATGCAACCGGGCGCCGAGGTCGCGCCCGCGGCCGTCGCCGCCCTGGGCGCCCCGCTCAACCTGGCGGTCGACGCCCCCGAGGGAGAACGTCGGCTGGCGTTGGCCCGCTGGATCGGCGACCCGACGAACCCGCTCCCCGCCCGGGTGATGGTCAACCGGATCTGGCACTACCACTTCGGCCGGGGGATCGTCGCCACGCCCAGCGACTTCGGCATGAACGGCGCGGCGCCCTCGCATCCCGAGCTGCTCGACTGGCTGGCCGCCCGGTACGTCGCCGAGGGCTGGCGGCTCAAACCGCTGCACCGGCTGATGGTGCTCTCGGCCGCCTATCGCCAGTCGAGTAGGAGCGACGCCCAGGCGGCGGCCGTCGACCGCGACAACCGCCTGATCTGGAGGATGACGTCGAGGCGGCTTGAAGCCGAGGCCGTCCGCGATTCGATCCTCGCCGTCGCCGGCAAACTCGACTCCGCGATGGGGGGCCCCGGCTACAACATCTGGGAGAAGAACACCAACTACGTGGCGATCTACAAGCCGCGCGGCGAACTCGGCCCCGACGCCTTCAGGCGGATGGTCTACCAGTTCAAGCCGAGGAGCCAGCAAGACCCCACGTTCGGCTCGTTCGACTGCCCCGACGCCGCGCTCGTCGCCCCCCGCCGGAACATCTCGACCACCGCGCTTCAGGCGCTCGACCTGCTCAACAGCGGATTCGTGATCCAGCAGGCCGGCCTGTTCGCCGAGCGACTCGCCCGGGAGGCGGGCGACGATCCGGAGCGCCAGGTCGACCGGGGCTTCGCGCTCGCGCTGGGCCGAGCGCCGACCGCCGCCGAGCGCGCGGCCTCGGCGGCCCTGATCCGCGGCCGAGGGACTCCCAGCTTCTGCCGGGCCCTGTATAACGCCAACGAATTCGTTTACGCTCCTTGAACGATCGTAAGGGGAGGGCGAGGCTCCCGCCGAGCCGGACGCACCGGCGAACACCGGCTCGGCGGGAGCCTCGCCCTCCCATGCTCGAATCCGTTCCAGGAGCCTTCGTCCATGCGTTGCGTCTTCTCGCGCCTCGGTCTGGCCGTTCCCTTGATGGCCGCCGCCGCCGTCGCCGCGTCGGCCCAGACGACCGCCGTCCCCGACAGCATCGAGGCCGAGGGGACGCCGGCGGTTCCGGCGTCGCTCTCCGCCGCGCTTCTTCAGTATCAGAACATCCGGTCGGCGAGCTTCCAGGGCTGGGACGACACCAAGCCCCGGGCCGTCTACATCGCCACCCGGTTCGCCGACGTGTCGCAGATCCACCACGTCGCCGGCCCCGGCGCGTCGCGGCGGCAGCTCACCTTCGCGGCCGACCGCGTGCTGGGCGCCGAGCCCCGGCCCAAGCACGACCAGTTCCTCTTCAGCGCCGACGAGGGGGGCGCCGAGAACTACCAGCTTTTCCTCCAGGATCGAACCGGCGGCGAGCCGCTCAGGCTGACCGACGGCAAGAGCCGGAACACGTCGCCGAGCTGGTCCCCCTCGGGCGAGCTTCTGGCCTGGAGCAGCAACGCCCGCAACGGCCGCGACATGGACCTGCACCTGTCCGCCCCGGCCGATCCGCACTTCCACCGGATTCTCAAGGAGGTGACGGGCGACTGGAGCGCCGCCGACTGGTCGCCCGACGGCCGCCGCCTGATCGCCGAGGAATACATCTCGATCACCGAGTCGTATCTGCACATCATCGACGTCTCGACCGGAGAGACCCGGACGATCACCCCTCGGCGGACCGATCCCAAGGCGGCCCCGGTCGCCGTCGGCGACGCCCGGTGGTCGAAGGACGGCCGGTCGATCTATTACACGTCCGACAAGGGGAGCGAGTTTCGCCGACTCGCCCGGTACGACCTGGCGACCGCCGCCGAGACCTGGCTGACCGCCGACGTCCCCTGGGACGTGGAAGGATACGACCTTTCCGACGACGGCGCCCTGATCGCGGTCGTCTTCAACGAGGACGGCCCGAGCAACCTCCGCGTTTATTACGCCGCGACCGGCCGGGAACGCACCGTCCACAAGCCGCCGCCGGGCTTGATCTCGAACCTGGAGTTCCGCGCCGACTCGCACGAGATCGGCTTCACCGTCAGTTCGTCCCAGGCCTCGGCGGACGTGTTTTCGATGGATTTCGACGTGAAATCGCCGCCGGGATCGATGTCGCTGACCTTCGGCGCCGAGGATCGGTTCAGGCTCGACCGCTGGACCGAGAGCGAGACCGGCGGCCTGGACGTCTCGACGTTCGTCGAGCCCGAGTTGATCCGTTACCCGACGTTCGACGGCGAGAAGGTCCCGGCGTTCGTCTACCGCCCCGTCGGCCGGCCCGACGTCCCCCGCCCCGTCCTGATCCAGATCCACGGCGGCCCCGAATCGCAGTACCGGCCGGGCTTCCTGGGCCGGCTCAACTACCTGGTCAACGAGTTGGGGATCGTGGTCGTCATGCCCAACGTCCGGGGGTCGGCGGGCTACGGCAAGAGTTATCTGAAGCTCGACGACGGAGTGCTCCGCGAGGGCGCCGTCAAGGACGTCGGCGCGCTGCTCGACTGGATCGCCGAGGCGCCGGGCCTCGACAAGGACCGCGTGGCGGTCGCCGGCGGCTCGTACGGCGGGTTCATGTCGCTGGCCGTGCAAACGACCTACAACGACCGGATCAAGGCGGGGATCGACGTGGTCGGGATCTCGAACTTCGTCACGTTCCTCCAGAACACGCAGGACTACCGCCGCGATCTCCGACGGGCCGAGTACGGCGACGAGCGCGTCCCCGAGATCCGCGACTTCCTCGAACGGATTTCGCCCCTGGCTCGGGCGGCCGAGATCAAGACGCCGATCCTGGTCGTGCAGGGGCGCAACGACCCGCGCGTGCCGTTCTCCGAGGCCGAGCAACTGGTCGCGGCCGTCAAGAAGAACGACGCCCCCGTCTGGTACGTAGTCGGCCGGAACGAGGGCCACGGGTTCGCCAAGAAGGTCAACCAGGACTACCTCCAGGCCGTCGAGGTCCTGTTCCTTCGCAAGTTCCTCATCGGCGGGAAGGACTGAACCGGACGCCGAAGCCGATCTTGGGTACAATCGGATCGTCCGTGAATTGGACCTGAAATCGGAGCGCGGGGAACGGGAGAGGACGACGATGAATGTGCTTGTCACCGGGGGCGCGGGCTACGTCGGCTCGCACGCGGCGCGGTCGCTGTCGAACGCGGGCCACGACGTCTGGGTCTACGACAACCTCGTCTTCGGCCATCGCGGCGCGGTCGCGCCCGGACGGCTGATCGAGGGGGACCTGCTCGACCGGCCGAAGCTGGAAGCGACCCTGAAGGCCCACAAGATCGACGCCGTGATGCACTTCGCGGCGTTCGCCTACGTGGGGGAGTCGGTGACCGACCCGGGCAAGTATTATCAGAACAACGTCGTCGGCACGCTGTCGTTGATGGAGTCGATGCGGGCCGTCGGCGTGCGTCGGATCGTCTTCTCCAGCACCTGCGCGACCTACGGCGAGCCCGAGAGCGTCCCCATCCGCGAGACCCAGCCACAGAAACCGATCAACCCTTATGGATATACCAAGCTGGTGATCGAGCGCGCCCTGTCCGACTACGCGAAGGCGTACGGCTGGGGGTACGCGGCGTTGCGGTACTTCAA
>CALCIC010000391.1 GCA_937907405.1 uncultured Isosphaeraceae bacterium
GCGCCGCGCGGGCCGCAGGGTCGTATCGGCCTTCATAGAGGATCGGCGGGTGGGCGACGGCGCCGCCGACGTCCAGGCCCTGGGTTTCGAGGATGTGCTCGGCCGCCGTCTTGCCGTTGGGCATGTAGAGCACGGGCATCCACTTGATGATCCGAAGATCGAGCCCCTTCACCCGCCCTCGGATTTGGCCCTCTTGCGGCGGGCCGCCCCGCCACGCGTCCTCTCGGACGACGCCGCGGAGCCGACCGAACCAGCCGGTTTTCAACGACAGGGTGAACGGTACGCCGCCTTGCGAACCCGAGCCGTCGCGCAGGCATCGACCTTCCCACTCGCCGTCGGCGTCCCATTCGCGCATGCATCCGCCTCCTTCTTGAACGTCCCTCGGCCTCGTCCGTCATGCGCGACGTCGAAGGGGTCGTCAACGGCGCAACTTCTCGAACTCGGGGGCCTTCTCGAAGAAGTCCCGCCATTTACCCGCCGTCGACCGGGCTTCCTTGTCGAGCGCATCGAGGTCGCCGAGGTGCTTGCGGGCGAGGTCGAGCCGCGAGCCCGGCTCGCGGGCGTTGATCGCCTGCAAATAGCGTTGGAATCCGGGAAGGTGATTGGGCGATCGGATCAGGAGGTCGATCAGAACCCAGCTCGCGGCCTCCGCGTCGCGATACCGCTCGGGGTCGTCGAACGGCTTCTCGTCGGCCAGCAGCCGCTCGATCGGAATCCACGAGGCGTCCTTCCCGCGATGGAGGCGGACGATCTTCTCCGCGTTCGGCGCGCCGGCTTTCCAGCGGCCGACCGGCGGCCGGTTCTCAAGGAGGTCGGCGAGTCCCTCCTTGATCGCGAGCGGGACGTCCGCGTCGGGGTCGAGGAGGCCGGTGTTCTCGAAGATCAGCAGGCTCGCTTCGTGGCAGAGGGTCACCGTGTTGCCCCGCTCTCGGTTGGTGCGGTACGCTCCGCCGCCGGCCCGGAGGTCGAAGAAGACGAGTCGGTTGGCGTCAGGGTCGAACACGGGGTCGGCGTCGTCCGGTTCGTCGTCGTCGCCGAGGAAGCGGATCTGCTCCTTCGGCGTGGCGAGGACGACGAGCGTCATCCGGCTGGACGGCGGTCGCACCGCGAACTTGCGGCCCTGAAAATGCTCCAGGTAATCGGTCAGGAGGTCCTCGCAGATGGTCAGAGCCTGCTTGGTGAACGCCTCCGACGCGTCGCTCAGCGCGAGGAATCTCGGGGACGTGTGGAGCTTGATCCGCCGGTCGAGCCCGACCTCCCTCGCCCGCGCCATGACCTCGTCCCGCGCCTTCGACTCGTCGGGCGTCAGCGAAGCGTCGGAGGAGCGCGCAATGGTTGGGACGCCCATGCCAAGGCCTGCCGCGATCAGCCAGGAACGCCGATCAAGCCGAGGCTCACGGCCCGCACCTACCTTGCCCACCATCGATCGGCCTCCCGATTCATCGTCCAGACCAGGAATGTCGAGGATTCGCATCAGGCCGCATTGGAACTGATCCGGCCGCGGCGCTCAAGCGGACCTCGGCCCATGCCGAGGGTTATGGGGAGGAACATCGTGGACGATCCAATACGACGAACGTATCACTCCTCGGTTTTCCGGGTTCTGGGGCGGACGCCCCGCGTTTCCGAGGGTGCCCTGCGGCTCATCGAGCGCCGGGAAGAGGAGACCGGCCTGCGTTTCCCACCCTCGGTCCGCGAGTGGTACTCGCTCGAAGGCGCGGTGGAACTGCTGGCGGACAACTGCGAGGCGTCCGACCCGGTCTCGCTGGATCGACTCGGCTCCCCGGAAGAGGCCGAATTGGGCTGGCTCCGCGTCATGGACGATCGGGACGGCGTCGCGTCGTGGTACGTCCGGCTGGACGGTTCCGACGACCCG
>CALCIC010000392.1 GCA_937907405.1 uncultured Isosphaeraceae bacterium
CCCCGCCGCGACATCCGCGCCGAGTTGGAGCGACTGAGCCAACCCTGCCGTGAAGACCCCACCAACGACGACGTCTCCCACACTCGCGCCCGAATCCGGCACGACCTGATCCCCCGACTCGCCGCCGACTACAACCCGCGAGTGGTCGCGGCCCTCGCCCGCCTGGGGGGCCTCGCCGCCGCCGAGGGGGAGGCGCTCGACTCCCTGATCCGCCCGATCGAAGCCGCCGCCGTCCGCCTGGCCGCCCCCGCCGGGATCGTGCTCGACCGCCGCGCGCTGGCCTCGCAATCGCCGTTCGTGACCGCCGCGATCGTCCGCCGCGCCTGGCGCGCCGCCGGATGGCCCGAGAGGACCATGACCGCCGCTCGATGGCGACGCATCGCCGAGCAAATCACAACCGGCCGGCCGCGCCTCGCCCACGTCGGCGAGGGCGTCAGGCTGACGATGAATGACGACGTGATCATCCTGGAACGCGATCGCACCCCTGATCCGATCGCCTCCGTCAACTCCGTCGTCCTCGAAGCGCCCGGCTCCGTCGGCCGGCTCACGGCCGAAATCGTCGACGACGCGTCCACATACGATGAGGTCGTCGATCTCGACCGGATCGTCTTCCCACTCGTGGTCCGCCCCCCCGCTCCCGGCGATCTGTTCGCGCCGCTGGGCATGTCGGGCCGGGTCGCGCTCCGCGACTTCCTCCGAACCCGACGGGTGCCGAAGTCGCAACGCCGATCGGTCCCCCTCGTCTGCGACCAGGCCGGCGTCGTCTGGGTCGTCCCCCACCGCATCGCGGACCGCGTCAAGACGACCGAGCGCACCAGCCGACGCCTGGGGCTCAGGTGGGCGCGGATGGACGGATATGCGAATGTGCAAACCCAAAGCGCAAGCGAGTGAATCCTCTCAACGTCCAACCGCGCTCAAAACGGACAGCCGGTGAGCATCTCGTCGCTGGGCGCGCCGGTCGTGTCGATCGGCTGGACGTCCGTCTCGGCGAGCTTCGCCAGCCGGGCGGAGGCCTCTTCGAGCATCGCGACCGAGTATCCCGGCCAAAGCTTCTCGATCGTCCCGCCCCTGGAGACGATCGCCAGGTAAGCGGAGCTTTCGGCCTTGTAGTCGTGGATGATCGCCAGGTCGACGTCGCAGAGGATCGGGAAGGCCGCCTTGTTGACCCGTCCCCACTTCCCGGCGCGATTGACGGGGGCGTCGATGACGCCGAAGAACGGGACCCTGGCGCCGTACGCCTCGAACAACCGATTGAAGTAAATCTGGGCGTCCACGCTGCACGGACACCCTTCCTTGATGAAGGCCAGCACCACGGGGCCGTTCCTGGACAGTTCGGCCAGGTCGTAGGTCTTGCCGTCGGTGGCGTCGGCCAGGAACCCCGGCGCGGTCGTCTGCGCGGCCTTCTCCGTTTTAGCCAGCATCTCGGGCGTGACCTTGTGCTTCTCGTCGCTCTCGATCACGACCAGGTCCGGGCCGGCGCCCGCCGGGGGCTTCGAATCCAGGTCCAGCGCGAGCCACGAGAAGACGGTGAAAACGGTCGCGAGGCCCGCGAAGGCCCCCACGATCGTCAGTTGGTTCTTCGGCACGGCGCTCTCCGTTGGAAATCGGCATGGGGCGCTTCGGGGTCTTCCCCGACGCTCCGTCCGATTGTACCGCGCGACGACTCGCCTCGTCGTCCGGGATTGCTCGAACCCCAAGGCCCGGGCGAGTCACGCGGCGATCTCGGCTCCTGAAGCCGCGCCGTCCGGCGCGAGAGTCCGCCGAACGCCGTCTTCCAGCGTCGTCGCCGCCCTGGAGCATCCGGCTTCACGAAGTTTGCTCATATCCGCCTGCGTGTAGTTCTGGTACTGCCGGCTGAGCGATTCGGGCATGTCGACATACTGAATCCGGGGCTCTCGATCGAGCGCGGCGAAGACGGCCAGCGCCAGGTCCTGGAACGTCCGCGCGACGCCCGTGCCGCTGTTGAAGACGCCCGTCGCCTCGGGATGCTCCCAGAGCCAGAGCATGTTGTCGATGCAGTCCTCGACGAACACGAAGTCGCGAAGCTGGCCGCCGTCGGGGTATGCCGGATCGTTCGACCGGAACAGGCGGACCTCGCCGGTTTCGAGGATCTGGCGGCGGGCGTGCCAGACCACGCTGGCCATCTTCCCCTTGTGCCGCTCGCGCGGGCCGTAGACGTTGAAGAACTTGAAGCCCGCCCAGCCGGCCGGCGCGGCCCCCCCCCTGGCGACCTCGTCGAGCGCCCAGGCGTCGAAGTCGTTCTTGCTCTTGCCGTACAGGTTCAACGGCCGAAGCTCCGTCGGCGGCGTCCGGTCGCTGAACCCTTGCGAGCCGTCGCCGTAGGTCGCGGCGCTCGACGCATAATAGAACGGCTGGCCGCCCCGCGCGCACCATTGCCAGAGCCGCCGGGTGTACTCGACGTTGTTGCGCAGCAGGTACGACCAGTCGGTCTCGGTGGTCGAGCTGCACGCCCCCAGGTGGAAGACGGCCTCGACCGATCCCTCAAGCACGGGCAGTTCGTCGAGGAACTCATCCATGGGTATGAACCGATACCGACCCAGCCCGGCCCAGTTGACGGCCTTTTCGGCGGTCGGCGGGTCGTCGACCAGCAGCAGCTCGCGGCCCTGCCTCGACAGCCGATGCGCCAGGTTCGAGCCGATGAATCCGGCGGCGCCAGTAATCGCGATCATCCGTGTCTCTCCAGTGCAAGCCGGTCCTAAAGCGGCGACTTTACCACCTGGCCGCCGCGGCAAGAAGCCCTGTCGGACGCTTTCAGTCGAGCCGACCCTCATGGCGAATCTGCCGCGCCTCGTCATCCCTTCGACCAGGTTCTATGTTCATCATGAATCGGCATGCGGCTCGCGCCGTAAATCATGGCCCCAGAACCGTTTCAGGACGAACCGGGCTCAGGCCGACCACGCCCCGCCGACCGCCTTCCCCGAAGGGTTCTCAATGCGTAGCTTTCGATTCCCGC
>CALCIC010000393.1 GCA_937907405.1 uncultured Isosphaeraceae bacterium
TGATTTCGATCGGCAGTCGCTGAGGGCTGAGCCTCGACACCCGCTCGGTGTAGATCGTTTGAAGGGTCGTCTCACCCCGCTCGGGCGCCCCCTGCGGCAATTCCCGGACCAGCTTGACCGTCTCCCGACTCCCCACCTCGTACTGGGTGAGCCAGTTGGGGTGGGTCAGGTCGAGCACGTCGCTGTACTGCTCGATGAAGCGGTAGCGGTTGCTCAGCGGCAGGGTCTGGCCTCCGGCGGGATCGCCTCCCCCCGCCGGTTGCGCCGACGCGGGAGGCTCGGCCGGGGCGGTCAGGCCCTGCGCCCGCGCCTCGCCCGCCGCGCCGGAGACGGTCAGGATGAGAATCAGGCCGCTAAGCCCCCACGCTCGGTTTCCGATTTCACCCATGACGCACCTTCGATTGGAACACGGCTTCGCGGCCTGGATCGCCGATCGGCGCCCGCGCGTTCGGATTCGCCCGCGCGACGCGCCCTTACTCTTGAGCATAGTTTCCCGGAGCGGTCAGGGGGAGCCCTGGCGACCGCTTTTTTTCTCGCGATTCCGCGGGTTTGCAGTGGAGTTTCGCGGTCGCGCGCGACTTTACGGGCTCTGCCGCGCCGATATGCTCAATGTTTGACCTTCAACGGCGGATCGTTCCATTGCAGCGAGCCGATGAGCGCGACGTCGTCCTCGGCGAAGTCCTTGGCGTCGCCCTCCAGCAATGTGAAGGTCGCCAGGAGCTGGTCCCCGCGCGGGCTGGCGATCAGATAATAATACCACAACAGCCCGACGTCCCCCTCGCGCCCCTGAACCCCGATCTTGTACCGGAAATCGCCGTCCCCATCCCCCTCGATCTCGCCGGCGCCCAGGAACTGGCCGAACCTCCCCTTCAACGCCCGGCGGACGTCGGCTCGAAACTCCTCGACGTCCTGATGCTTTCCCTTGCCCGCGGGGGGCCCCTCCGAAAAGTTGCACTGCGCCGTGACGACCCCTCGTTGGAACCGCTTCAAGACGATCAGCTTGGGGTCGTCCCAGTAGGTGTGCCAGGTCCGATCGTGCAGCAGGTTGTAGCGGCCGTCGTAAGCGATGAGCTGGAGCAGCCTCCGCGCCGGGGTCAATTCGAGCGGGGTTTCCTTGAGCGCGTCGTCGGACAACTCGTCGGGCGTCGCGGTCGGGCGTCGAGCGACGTCGAGGGTGCTCTTGAGGTCGAGCCCCGCTTCGATCGGTCCGACCGCCCGATTCTCGTTCCGCTTCAGCTCGATTCGATCGATCAGGCCGGACCGACGGTCGAACGTCGCGAAGCCCTCGCACGAAACGGTCCCCTCGGCCCCCAGGACCTCCCCCTGGATTTCGCCCCGGACGCCGATCCGCGCCTGGTCGTCGGTGAGCGTCTCCAGTTCGGCTTCGACCTTCGACGACTTGATCACGTCGTACCCCGAGATCGCCAGCAGCGCCGAATTCCTGATCGTCCACTTCGCCCCCACGGCCACGGGCCCATCGGGGAGCAGGGCGTCGAAGCAGAGCGGATCGCCCAGCCCTTGCACCAGTTCGAGTTCATCCCGCGTGAGCGAGCCCGAGGGACTCACCACCGTCACCCCCCCGTCGGGCTCGGCGCGTTCGGCGATCAGGAGCGACAACTCGCCGCGCAGCTCTCGAACCGCGGGCCGGATCTCGCCGTTGATCGCCGAGGCCGCCTGGCTGACCAGTCGAACCGCCTTCAACGGACCCGATCCCCCCGCGTCCGCCGTTTTCAAGAGCCGCTCGCGGAAGATCAGCCGGGTCTGTATCTCGATGTCCAGCGGCTTGGGCATCTTGGCCTCGGCGGTCATCGCCTCGGGAGGCAGGCCCGGCCGAAACAAGCCGTCGGCCTTCAACTCGATCCGGACGACGGTCGCGCGATCCGTCGCCCGAGATTCCTTCAATACGACCTCCGCCGGGGCGTCGTCGGCGGAAACGGCGAGGCGTCCGGCCAGGCCGAGACCGACGACCAACCACAGCCCGAACCGGAACGTCCCGACGATCTCGCGCCGGCCGACGGCGTCACGCATCGCGGCACCCATGATCTTCAGCCCTCCTTGAACCTCTGGTCCCATTCCGGCCCCGCCCCGCGGCCATTATCCCTGGCGCGGGCTGCCTGTCAATTTCGCGGCGATGCCGCGCGATGTGACAGCCGCGGTCGCGGGGAATCACCGGACGTCGTTTTTCGCCTTCGTTGCGTGCGTGGGTGTGGACTGCCGGCCCGATTTCGGGATTCTCAGCGTTTGGGACGTCCAGTTCACCCGTCGATTGGAGTAACAACCTGGGACGTCGATCCGCCGGGAACAATCAGTCGAACAAAAAGCCCGGATCAAACGTCTGTTTAAAACGGGTGTTCGAGGTTATCATGGGAATCGCGACGATGGGGCGGAGGCGGAGTTGCGTTTCAGATTCCAAGATGTTTGGCGCCTGAGTTGCAGTTTCAGCGTCTCGTCAAAGACGGATGGATTGCGAGAACCTTTTTGGTTTGGCGCGACTCTAAGTCGTCAAGAGAACGAGGTCTCGGATTAAGGGGCGTTCGATCTTTTTGAAGCGACGAGCGTATACAACAGAAGACAAAAGAGCGGCGATGCGTTTTTCTTGCGGACGAGACGAGTAGGGCGAAGTACAATTTCCAATATGTCGCGAGCCGCCGACGAATACTTGAGTTGAGGCCGCATGGGAGCCGATTTCCGTTGATCTCGCGTCCTGGTCCTATTTTTCTCGTCGTCGCCGAGCATGAGAATACGACGATGTTGCAGGCGTCGGAGAGCCGGGTGGGGGCGTGGGTGGATTCGTATCATCGATGCAAGCCGAGCGTGTGATTCGCGAGAGGGAGGTGGAGCTTGGGTAAGACGTACTGCCACCCCGCGATGAAGCAGCTCAAGGACCAGCAGGCTCGGTTCGCTCCTAAGGAGAGGCGGCTGGAGCAGTTGGAGAAGGCCGAGCAGTTGCTCGGCGAGATCGACCAGGCGAAGCGGTACCCTTACGACTACGTTTGCTTCCGGATCACGGGCTTTCGGCCTGATGCCTGGTCGGCCCTGATGCTTGAAGGCCCCGAGGTCCACCGGGACCTGCGGCTGTTCGTGGAAGACCTGTCGGCGACCGTTCGGCAGCCGGTCGAGCACGCGGCCGAGCCGGTGTTGACGGTCGGCGAGGTCGGCAGAAAGTACAACGTCTCCACGAGGACGGTGACTCGTTGGCGACGGCAGGGCCTTGTGGCGCGTCGATTCGTGATCGACGGGCGGGCCAAGGTTGGTTTTTTGGAATCCAGCTTGGAACGGTTCGTGGCCGATCATCGCGGCCAGGTGGAACGAGGCTCGAAGTTTCGGCAACTGACCGACGCGGAGCGTGATGAAATCATCCGCCGCGCCCGTCGCATGTCGCAATTTCGATCGGGTGAAGTGGGCCTGGTCGAGATCGCGCGGAGGATAGCTCGTAAGATGGCGCGCTCAACGGAAACCGTGAGACTGACGATCAAGTCGTACGATCGCGAGCACCCGGATCGACCGATCTTCGGCTCCTCCACGTCCCCCCTGGACGACGACGCCAAGGCCCAGATCTACCTCCGACACAAGATGGGGGTTTCGGCCGAGGTTCTGGCGACCCAGTACAACCGCACCCGAACCAGCATCTATCGGGTGATCAACGAGGTCCGCGCCCGGCGACTCCTCGAAACCAAGCTTGAGTTCATCGGCAACGAGAGCTTCGATCAGCTCGCCGGCCGCAAGGCGATCCTGGCGCCCATGCCCGAGCCCGCCGACGGCAAGGCCCCGCGCCGGCCTCGGGCGCCGAAGGGCCTGCCCCCGTATTTGGCGAGCCTCTACGAGGTGCCGCTGCTCGATCGCGAGCAGGAAGCCCACCTGTTCCGCCAGATGAACTTCCTCAAGCACCAGGCCGTCGCGCTTCGCGAGAAGCTCGACCCGACTCGCGCCAAGGCCGCCGATCTCGATCGGATCGACGAGTTGCAGGAGCAAGCCCTGGCGGTCAAGAACCAGATCATCCGGGCCAACCTGCGTTTGGTCGTCTCGATCGCCAAGCGGCACGTCGGCCCCACGAACAACTTCTTCGAGCT
>CALCIC010000394.1 GCA_937907405.1 uncultured Isosphaeraceae bacterium
TTCGTGAACGAGATGGGCCTCGGGCTTCACCGAGCCGTCGCGGAGGCCCTCGGTCCGGGCGTTGATCCGGAGGTCGAGCCGGCGGAGGTACTCGTGCTTGTACCAGAGGGGCTCGCGCGGCTCGCCCCCGCGCTCGCGAATCCGATCGGCGAGCTGGATCATCTGGTAGATGGTCTGCTTGCCGTTGAGCCGCATAATGTCTTCGAACGCCAGACGGCGGCGGTCGTCGTCGGTCTCGCCGTCGACGGCCGGCAGCATCTCGGTGAACATGGGGACCATCACGTCGGGCCAGCCCTGGCGGATCAGCGACAGGGTGCCGTCGAAGTCGAACAGGACGTGGCTGATGGTCGGCCGGGGCTGGAACGACGGGCCGAGGATCACGTCGCCGGTGAACGTTGAGGGCGTCATGCCGGCTGCTTCTCCATGAAGGCGTAGCAGATCAGGTGGTAGATCGTCATCTGGACGTCCTCGACCCGGCCGTAATGCGTGTCGTCGACGACGATCGCCTGCTCGGCCAGATCGGCCAGCCTTCCGCGCCTGGCGCCGACCAGGGCGACGGTGTGCAACCCCTTCCCGACGGCCCATTCGACGGCCTTGACGAGGTTGGGCGAGTTCCCGCTGACGCTGCTGGCGATCAAAAGGTCGCCGGGGCGGGCGTGGTTTTCAAGCGGGCGGACGAAGACGTCGTCGAAGTGGTAGTCGTTGCCCAGCGCGGTCAGCCAGGCGACGTTGTCGGCCAGGGTGATGATCCGGAACCGGCGGCCGACGGCGTCGCTGGCCCCTTTGCCCAGGTCGGTGGCGAAATGCGAGCCGCTGGCCGCGTTGCCGCCGTTGCCGATCACGAAAATCTGCCGATCGTCGGCCCACGCCTGACGAACCGTCTCGACCAGCCGCTCCACGGCTTCGAGCGGCACCGAATCGAGGGCCTTGTGCTGGGCCTCGATGTACTGGGACAACCACGTGCGCATGAGAGGAACTCGGCTTGATGGCGGTTGAGAAGGATCGTCGTCGAACCACGTTCCATCATAATCCGAGGGGGCCGGACGAGGCGATGGGTGTCTCCCGGGAAACAGCCCGGGGGTTGCCCAGGTTTACGCGCGCATGTACCTTGGATCACGACCGTAACGTCCGGCCGATCCGTCTTTTCCGAGGTTTCAGGTGTTCGTCGCAAAGTCTTTCTCATGAGCCGAGTACGGTGGCGAAAGCGGTTGATCGCAGCGGTCAAGATCGTGATCGCGGTCGTCGTGGTCTGGGGACTGGGTCGGCACATCCTCCGGACCTGGACCGACCTCCAGCGGCACGAGACGCCGCTCCAGATCTCGCCCGGATTCCTGGCGCTTTCGGGGCTGCTTTACTTGGCGGGCCTGGTGCTCTGCGGGCTGTTCTACGACGACGTCTTGAAGGCGAGCCCGACGCCGATCCCTCGGCTCGCGGCCGTCCGCGCGTATTTGATCAGCCACCTGGGGAAGTACGTACCGGGCAAGGCGATGGTGGTGGTGATGCGGGCGGGGATGTCGGCGCCCCACGGGGCGCGCGGGGCGACGGCGGCGATCGCGACGTTCTATGAGACGCTGGTGATGATGGCGGCCGGGGGGCTGATCGCGGCGGCCGGCTTCGGGCTGAGCGGCAGTCCGCGCGTCGAGCTCGGAGGCGACCCGCCCGTCCTGACGTTCATCCTGCCGATCCTGGGCCTGGTCGTCGTCCAGGTCGTGTCCCTGCTCGGGTTGGTCGGCCTGGGTCTGGGGCTGCTGTTCCTGATCGTGAGCTGGCCGCCGATTTTCCGGCGGATCGCGCGGACGGCGACCTTGCCCATCCCCGGCGGCGGGCCGGACGCCCTGCCGTTCTTCTCGCGCCGGCTGCTGGGGCTGGGGCTTTTGAGGACCACCCTGGCGTGGCTGGCGATGGGGCTGAGCCAGCTTGCGGTGATCCGGGGGTTGACCCCTTTGGGTCCGCATGAGTTGTTCGCCGCGTTTCCGCTGGTGGTCGGGAGTGTGGCGCTGGCGACGGTCGCGGGGTTCGTGATCGCGGTCTTTCCCGGCGGCCTGGGAGTGCGGGAAGGGGTTTTGATGTATGCTTTAGGGCCCGCGCTGGGCGCCGACCTCGCGGTGGTCGCGGCTTTGGTGCTGCGGCTGGTCTGGGTGGCCTCCGAGTTCGTCGCGGCCCTGGCCCTGGCCCCGCTCGGCGCTCCCGAAGTCGTTCTCTCGGCCCCCATTGAGCAACCAGAGCAACCTTCCACGGCGGGACCGTCATGATCAGCCTCGTCATCCCGGTTTACAACGAAGAGGGGAGCCTCGCGGCGCTCCACGGCGAGCTCGACGCGGTGTTTTCGTCCGGTTCCTTGGGAACGGCCGAGTTCCTGTTCGTCGACGACGGCAGCCAGGACGGTTCGTGGCAGGTGATCGAGGGCCTGGCTCGCCGCGATCCTCGGGTGTCGGCGATCCGGTTCCGCCGCAACTTCGGCAAGTCGTCGGCCCTGACGGCCGGCTTTCAGGCCGCGCGGGGCGATCGGGTGTTCACGCTCGACGCCGACCTCCAGGACGACCCGGCCGAGATCCCCAGGTTCCTCGAACGGCTGGATCAGGGGCTCGACGTGGTGAGCGGCTGGAAGAAGACGCGGCACGACCCGTGGCACAAGGTTTACCCGAGCCGCGTATTCAACTGGATGGTCAGCAGCCTGACCGGCTGCGTTCTGCACGACCACAACTGCGGCTTCAAGTTGTATCGTTCGGACGTGCTCGACGAGATCGGCATCTACGGCGAGTTGCATCGGTTCGTGCCCGCGCTGGCCCACGCCCGGGGCTTTCGCGTCGGCGAGATGGAGGTGAACCATCGGCCGAGGCGGCACGGCCATTCCAAGTACGGCGTCGCCCGGTTCGCCAAGGGGTTCCTCGACCTGTTGACCGTGACCTTCCTGAGTCGGTTCCGCCACCGGCCGCTCCATGTTTTCGGCGGAACGGGCCTGGTGATGCTCGGCCTGGGGCTGCTCGGGATGACCTACCTGGCGGGCGTCTGGATCGCCGGGACCTGGCAAGCGGACTACCAGCCGATCGGCGCCCGGCCGCTCCTCTCGTATTCGATCGCCTCCCTGGTGGTGGGGGTGCAGCTTTTCAGCCTGGGCGCCCTCGCCGAGCTCTTGACCGCGACTTCAATCCGCTCGTCCGACATGTACAGCATCGCCGAGACCATCCAGCCGGACGCCCCCACCCCGACTCCCGAGACCTGATCCGCCATGAGCAACGCCGATCCTGACGTCGTCGTCGTCGACCAGTTCGACGACAATTCGCGCGCCCCTCGCCCCGAGCATCGTCGGATCGTCGGCGCGGTGGTGACCGCCGCGGCCGTGGGCCTGGCCCTGGGGCTCCTGCTGCGGCAGCCGGCGATGATGGGCGCCAACGACATTTCGCGGTGGTGCGCCGTCTGGAGCCTGGTCGAGCGCGGGACGTACGTCATCGACGATTGCCCCTGGCAGTCCCAGACCCAGGACAAGGTCCAGAAGGCGGCCGGCGACGATCCGGGAGGAGAAAAGCACTACTATTCAAGCAAGCCCGCACTGCTTTCCACCTTGATCGCCGGCATGATCTACCCGGCGCGGGTGATCTCCGGCGTACCGCTTGAGCGGGTCGTGCTTCAGCAGCGCGAGCCGAGATGGGGTCAGGTCCCCGACGAGACCCGGCCGGGCAAGGTCAAGGGGGTGCTGACGACCCCCGACGAGCCCGTCAAATGGCCGGTCCACGTCTTCTATTTCAAGCCGGTGCTGATCGTCCTGAACATCCTCCCCTTCTGGGCGTTCCTCGTCCTGTTCGGCCGGCTGCTCGACCGCTACGCCCGGACCGATTGGGGCTGGTGCCTCAGCCTGACGGCGGCGGCGTTCGGCACGTATCTGCTGCCGTTCACGGCGACGCTCAACAACCACACGATCGCCGCCTTCAGCGCGTTTTTCGCCCTGTATCAGTTCCTCCGGATCTGGGACGACGCGGAACGCGCCCCCTGGCGATTCGCGACGCTCGGCCTGCTGGCGGGGTTCGCGGCCACCAACGAACTGCCGGCGTTGGCGTTCGCGGCGTTGCTCGGCGGCCTCCTCGTGTTCCGGTTCCCGGGCAAGACGCTCGCCTGGTTCCTGCCGTTCGCCGTGCTGCCGATCCTGGCCCTGGCGACGTCGCAGTACGCGTCGTTCGGCAAGTTCGCGTTGGCCTACGAGGAGTTCGGCACCGACGCCTATCTGTTCGAGGGGAGCCTCTGGAAGACGCCGCTGGAGTTCGACGCGCTCAACGTCCCCTGGCTCGACCCCGAGGAGGCGGCCCGGCGCGGGATCGTCGGCGAGTCGTACGGGCTTTACCTGTTCCACATGACGTTCGGCCATCACGGGTTCTGGTCGCTGACGCCGATCTTCCTGTTCGGGGCGGCCGGCCTGGCCGGCCTGTTGCGCGGCTCGGGGAAGCTCGCCGCCGCCCTGGCGTCGTTGTTGACGATGGCCGTCGTTTGCGTCTGGGGGGCCGATCTGTACCAGCCTTCGCTCTGGTCGGCGGGAGGCGCGCTGCAACCGTATTTGTGGATCGAGTGGGTGATCGCGGGGTTGACCGTCGCGCTCGGGCTGGTGATCTGGGCGGCCGCGATCAAGGACGGCGGCAAGCCGATGGCGGCCGTCGCCTGGATGACGCTGGCCCTGACGTTGATCCTGCTCGCGTTCTACGACTGGAACCCCAAGGCCCGCAACTACGGCGGCTCGACGCAGGGGCTGCGGTGGCTGTTCTGGCTGATCCCGTTCTGGCTGTTGATGCTGCCGTCGGCCCTCGACGCGATCGCCGATCGGCCCTGGCTGCGAAAGCTGG
>CALCIC010000395.1 GCA_937907405.1 uncultured Isosphaeraceae bacterium
CCCCGCCCTTGCCGTCAACAGTTTCGGCGGAGCGGTGCTCGGCGAGTGGCTGTACATCTACGGCGGCCACGTCGGCAAGACTCACAGCTACAGCGAGGAAACGACCGCAAAGCACTTCCGCCGGCTGAATCTGAAGGATCGGACGACCTGGGAGGAACTGCCGGTCCAGCAAGACCTCCAGGGACTCGCCCTGGTCTCCGACGGCAAGGCCCTCTATCGGACCGGCGGCATGGTCGCCAGGAACAAGGCCGGCGAAGACCACGACCTGCACTCGGTCGCCGAGTTCGCCCGGTTCGACCCCGAGACCAAGACCTGGACCGCGCTGGCGCCGATGCCCGAACCGCGCTCGACTCACGACTCGATCGTGGTCGGCCGTACTCTGTACGTGGCGGGGGGCTGGCACATGAAGGGCCAGGATGAGGAGTCGGTCTTCCTCGATTCGGCGCTGGCGTTCAATCTCGACAAGCCGGAAGAGGGCTGGAAGACGATCCCGCAGCCGTTCAAGCGTCGGGCGCTGTCGGTCGCCAGCCACAACGGCCGCCTCTACGTGTTGGGCGGCCTGGTCGGCGGCGGGATGACCGTCGATCGTCAGGTCGACGTCTACGATCCGGCCTCGGGCGCCTGGTCGCGCGGCCCGAGCCTCCCCGGCGGCGGCCGGACCGAAGGCTTTGGGACCTCGGCCTTCGACGTCGCCGGCCGGCTTTATTACAGCGGTTCGTCGGGCCGGATCTTCCGATTGGCTGAATCCGGCGACCAGTGGGAGGCCGTCGGCGCCTGGGCGCTTCCTCGGCTGACGCATCGTCTGCTGCCCGGCCCCGGCGACTCGATCCTCGCGGTCGGCGGCGCCTCCCGATCCGCCAGCCAGACGCCGGAGATCGAGGCGGTTCACATCCCCGCGCCGGTCAAGCCCGCGACCGCCACAACGGCCCAGAAGTGACGACGTCACGAGGTCGGCGCGACCGGATTCCAACCTGTCAGCCCGACGCGCCAGCGAGGGTTCAAAATGCGACGGCTGCGACGAGCCCCGCGAGCCTCCCCGGCGAACCCTCGCTGGCGTCGGGTTGACGATCGAGGAACCCTCGCTCGCGCTTCGGGCTGACGACCAGGGCCGGGCGTCGCCGCCCGCATTGCCGCCCGGGGCTTATCCGGGGTCGGGGAGGCTCGCCAGCCAATCGGCGCGGGGACCCAGGCCGGCGGCCTGAAACGACTTCATGAGGCGGGCGCGCTGGGTCGTCTCGGTCTCGGCGTTCCGTTCGCGGAAGCTGATCGTCTCGCCCGCCATCAACTCGTTGTAGACCATCGTAAGCCCGACGGCCTCGACGGCGTCGCCCCGGGCGATGTAGGCGTCGATCAGCTCGTCGAAGATCTTGTAATCGTCGGTCTCCTTGACGCCCGACGCGAAGGTCAGGCGGTCGCGGGCCTGGTAGAGCGGGTCGTCGACGTGCTCGCCGGCCGCCTTCGGCTTGATCCTCTGAATCCAGTACAGGAACTTGCGGCGGTAGTCGTTGCGGTTCACCCGGGCGCCGAGCACCGCCTCGTCGGAGAACCAGAACGTCCCCCAGAGCGGGATCGGCGATCGGAGCGCCTTGAGCATGTGGCCGAGCGCCTCGACGCCGCGGCGATTGCGCCGCAGAAGGAGCGCCAGGCCGATCCGCGTGGCGGTGTATTCCGGGATTCGGTCGAGGGCCGCCCGATAGAGGGCCTCAGCGCGGTCGAAATCCCCCTCGGACGTCGCAAGGTCGGCGACGGCCATCTGCAAATAAGGAGAGTCCGGGTCGATCGCCAGCCGCTCCGCCAGCGCGTCGGGTGCGAAGGCGGGCCGAACCTCCTGGTGCAAATCTTCTTCCTCATCGTCGTCGTCATGGTCATCGTCGGCCCGCCCGTACTCCTCTTTCGCCCAGGCGTCGAGTTCCTGGTATTTCTCGAGCGACGAGGCGATGGGGATCATGCCGAAGTTATGATGAGCCGTCTTGGCGACGAGAGGAGGCTGTTCCTCGCGGCCGATCGGCCAGTAGAAGCCGTTGTAATCGCCTTGCCCAATGTCTCCTTCCACGAAGTTTTCGCAATCCAACAGGTCTGGGAAGGCGACGAAGCCGAAGGGGGGATAGACGACTTCGTCAGAGCGGCGGAACTCGGCCAGCGACCACGCCGGCTCGTAACGCCCGCCGTCCGCGAAATACTGATCGGCTTCCTGGGCCTCGAGTCTGCGGACTTCCGCCAGGAAGTCGGGGGGGATGTTCATCCGGGATCGTCCTCCAGGTGCGCGGAACGCGCCGCGTCCGTGCGGCCGCCGCCAGGTTCTATTCAACCGACGTTCGGAACCCTCGCTTGAGCCTCACCGTACACTATCGGCGACTCCGGCCGGGAATCCAGGGCTGGCCTTATCGAAATGGATGGATTGGGAGCTTGTTTGGCCGTGCAAACTCAACGCGATGAAAGTCGAATCGTCCCCCTTAACCTTACGTTCGACGGCGCCCATCCCTCGCCCGATCGGTTTCTGGCCGATCCCGACCGCCCGGGGCGTCCGCCCCTGTCTTCATGGTCCGACGCCAGGGAGACGGGGGGCGGACGCCCCTCGCTTGCCTCAAGCCTCAAGCTCAGGACTTTGCAATCCTGCTGACGAACCTGGCGTCGCGCTTGACAGAACGGCCGTTCGACTTGATGATAACCACCGTGTGAATCTGGTGTCGGCCGAGGATGGTCTACCTCCGCAATCAGCCTCAAAAAGGGATGAAGGCACGCCTTCCGTGAGCGATCCAAGCGTCAACGAGGCGTCTCGCCCTTCTTCCACCGGCCGCTCCGACTCCCTCAGGGATGAAGGCGCGCCTTCCGTGAGCGATCCAAGCGTCAACGAGGCGTCTCGCCCTTCTTCCGCCGGCCTCGCCGACTCTCTCGGCGAGCTAAACCGCCAGATCGAGCACGCTTCGCATTACCTTCCCTCGCAGGGGCCGATCACGGTCTTCGTGCATCACAACACGTTGCACGCGTTCGAGGACGACGCCTTCGACGTCGGGGTCCGCATGGGGGCGACGACGTACGGTTGTCATCCCTACCTGGCCGAGGATGCGTTTCGAAGCGAACTGCGTCGCGGTCGGATCACGCCTGAGGACCTGGCTGCGGTGCTGACCGACGATCTCGGCGACGAGGCGGATCGGCTGATCGGCTTCATGGGGACGCGCTACCATCTTCGGCTCGCTATGCTCGAGCACCCGCTGCGGATGGGCTCCGACGCGGAGTTGCGCTGGTTGATCGCCGAGGCGGACGCCCTGCGCCGATTCCGGGACGAGACGCCCCCCGACGTCCGAGTCCGACTCGTCGAGAGGACGCGCCGCTGGGTGATGAGCGAGCAACTGACGCCGTCGGCGGACCCGACCGATCGGGGACGCCGGCTGGTCGACGACCTGATCGCGAAGTTCGGCGCGTCGAATTCGGAATGGTGGTCGACGGAGCGTTGGGAGTCGTACACGCTGACGCTGCTCTGGCGGATCTGTCGTCACGGCGTGCATGCCGCGAGACGGCCCCCCGACGCGCCGCCGCCGCTGCGCCATCGCGATCTTCTGCTCCTGGCCTCGGGGCTGGATGCCGATTTGCTGGTCCACGAGGTGTTGATCCGCTACTGCGGGGCGTTCCTCGACCAGGGTTTCGGGGCCTGGGACCTACCCAATCGGGACGCCGGCTTTTTTCGGTCGTTCGCGAACCTGTATCGTGATTCCCGCCCCGTGGTCGAGTGGCTGTCGCCGCTGCCCGGCGAGCTGCAGCGCATCGATCGACTCGGGCTCTCGCCGCTGCAATCGATCGACGAGTCGCTCGACCTTCTCGGGGTCGACGAGGGGGATCGCGAGGAATACATCACGCAGACGCTGGTCGCCTTGCGGGGTTGGGCCGGCATGCTCTGGCAGATGGAGACCAACGCGGAATGGACGGTCCATCCCGCGCCGTCGGGGACGCTGGTCGAGTTTCTGGCCGTTCGACTGATCCTCGATCGGCTGGCGTTGCGATGGGGGGCGCGGGACTTCCTCCGGAAGGACGTCCGACTGCAAGAGCTGACGGCCGAGTTGAGCCCCCGCCTCCCTCAGCCGCAACGATTAAGCGTCGACCAGCGCGCGTACCTGGTCTTTCAGTTGGCGCAGCTCAGGGGTTGGAGTCCGGCCGACTTGCTTCGCCTGTCGAAGCGGGAATGGGCGACCCTGGTCGACGAGATCGAGTCCTTCGGGAGCCTGGATCGCCGCCGCATCTACCACCTGGCGTATGAACGTCGCTATTACAATCAGGTTTACAACGCGCTGATCGCGCATCCGAATCCGAAGCCTCCCGGCGGCTCGTCGGATGGGGCCGAGACGTCCCCCGCGCCGGCGTTTCAGACCGTGCATTGCCTGGACGAGCGGGAGGAATCGCTCCGGCGCCACCTGGAGGAGGTCGATCCCGATTGCGAGACCTTCGGCGTGGCGGGTTTTTACGGCGTGGCCATGTACTCCCGCGGCGTCGCCGACGCACATTATCGTCCGCTCTGCCCGGTGGTCGTGAAGCCGACGCACTACGTCCGCGAGGTTCCCTTGCGATCGTTGGGGAACGCCAGCCGGCTTCAGGAGCGAGTCCGCCGGCTGGCGGGCCGAGTCTCGCACGGCCTGCATGTCGGCTCGCGGACGTTTCTCGGCGGCTTTCTGACGGGCGTGCTCGGCTCGTTGGCGACGTTCCCCTTGCTGATGCGGGTCTTGCTGCCGAGGCGCACCGCGCGATTCCGGCGGCTGCTCGGCAGGCTCACGACGCCGCCGCTGACGCAGCTCACGATCGAGCGCAGCAAGCAGGCGATCGATCCCGGGTCGGGTGCC
>CALCIC010000396.1 GCA_937907405.1 uncultured Isosphaeraceae bacterium
TGCTCATTTCAAACTCAAACCATTCTTGTAGGCGATCCGAAAGCAAATCGCTCTAGCGCGGTTTACTTTTGCATTGCATGCGAGGCGAGGCCGAATTCCCTTCTCCCCTTGCGGGAGAAGGTGCCCCGAAGGGGCGGATGAGGGGTTCCTCGATCGCCTCGACCTTCGAGAAATCCCGGTGATCCACCCCTCATCCGGCCGTCCCGGCCACCTTCTCCCGCAAGGGGAGAAGGGATGCTCGCATCAGCACGTTATGCTTATGTTCGTGCGCAATCCAAATGCAAAACGCGCTAATGAGTGTCGTTGTCGATGGGGATCATCTGGCCCGAGATCGACTTGGCGGCGTCCGAGGCCAGAAAGACGGCCAGCGCCGCGACGTCGCGAGGATCGACGAGCCGCTTGAGCGACTGAATCGACAGGGCGTCGGCGATCTCCTCGTCGGCGGTTCGGCCGCTCAACACGGCGCGGTCCTCGAAGACCTTCTGGATCCGCGGCCCCGCCACGCAGCCGGGGAGGATCGCGTTCACTCGGACGTCGAATTCGCCCAGCTCCCGGGACAGCGTCTTGGTGAAGCCGATCAGGCCCCACTTGGTCGCCGAGTATGCGGAGCGGTTGGGATAACCGAATCGTCCCGCCATCGACGACATGATGATCACGACGCCGGCCGGCGATCTCTTCAGGTGCGGGATCGCCAGCCTTGTCGTGTTGAACGTCGCGGTGAGGTTGACCTGAACCACCTCGTCCCAGGCGTCGGGGTCGTAGTCCTCGACCGGCGCGGTCGGGCCGGCGATCCCCGCGTTGTTCACCAGGACGTCGAGCCCCCCGAGCGCCTCGACCGCCTCGGGCACCATTCGCTCGACGTCCGCGCGACGCGCCATGTCGCAGACGGCGATCCGCAGACCGGGGATCTCCTGAGCGAGAGCCGAGAGGCCGTCGGCGTCGACGTCGACGACGAAAACCCGCGCGCCGACGGCGGCGAAGGCGCGGACGATTTCACGACCGATCCCCGACGCCCCGGCCGTGACGAGAACGCGTTGACTCATGTCAAACCCCTGCTTGCTTCGTGACCTTCCGAATCGGCGAATCGAGCTACTTCACAAGGTCCGACGCTTCTCCCCACTTGCCGCCGAAGACGAACTCGGGCAGCGGCCTGCGTTGTCGGGGCGAAAGGTCGCGCGGTCGATAGCCCTCGGGAAGGTCGTTCACGTCGCCGAGGTAGCCGATCGCGATCCCGGTCAACGGCAGGAAATCGTCGGGGACCGCGTAAAGCTCGCGGACGCGATCGGGATGGATGCCGATCATCTGATGGACGAACAACCCCCGCGCGGTGGCTTCCGTCGTCAGGGGGGCGCTGGCGAGCCCCAGATCTTGCTGGGCGGCGGCGTTCGGCTTGCCGTTGAGGGCGAAGTTCAGGCTGGTGCAGCCGATCGCCAGCACGGGCGCGGCCTTGGCCCACGGCTGGTTGCCTTCCACCAGGCATGAGAGCAAGCGATCGAACGCCTGGGGATCAATCTTGGATGCGACGATGTAACGCCACGGCTGCTCGTTGTAGGAAGAGGCCGACCATCGGGCCGCCTCGAACAGCGAGCGAAGGTCCTCCTGGGAAACAGGGCGATCCGCCAGCGCGTAGGGGCTCCAACGCCTGGCGATGAGGTCGTGGATCGGATGGTCCGGATTGGCTTCCTTCGGCAGACTCATCGCGCGGTCCTCTCAGGGAAACGGAGTTCGGTCGCATCTCCGGGCATTCTAATGGCCCGATCCCACTTCAAGAAAGCCGGGCTTGTCAGAAATCGGCGTTCGGCTATCCTGATCCGCGCGGGATTCCATGGACGTCCCGCCCTGATTCTGAATGAACCGAACGCGATTCGCGGCGGCCCGAGCATTTCTTCGAGACGGGCCCACCCGCGAATCGTCAGCCAGGAACGGCGGCCGGCGCGAAGGCCGGCCGATTGAAGATCTCGCGTCGGCGCGCGTCTTGAAAACACGCCGGCGCTCTCCAAGGATGGAGATTGGAAACGTGAAGAAACCGACGATCGTCGCGGCCGTTCTCGGCCTGGCCATGACGGGGTGCGCCCACACCCGCAAGGCCGGAGCGCCAGAGAAACCGATCGGCATGGAGCCGATCCCGGAGATCCACGAAACGATCAACCGAGGCGCCAGTCCCGCGGTCGCGCGTGCGACCCTGCCGGAGCCCAACAACCCTAACTGGGAGGGGCGTTCGATCCCGGCGGGCGTCCCACCGCGAGCCGCCGCGCCCAACGTGGCGACCACCGCGAGCGCGGCCGGCGCCGCCGCGGTCTTGACCCCCGGCGCGCCCCCAGCGCCCTTCCCCGCGCTCGCGCCGGAGGTCGCGCCCCGTCAAGCCTCCGCGCCGCCTCAGTTCGCGGCCAGCGATCCGCAGGTCAGCCCGTCGTCGATCTCTCAGCCGACGGATTACCAGCCGATCGCCCCGCTGCCCCCGGGCGGTGTCGTCGAGTCCCCGTCGTTGCCGCCGGTCGCCGACGATCTCGGCATGCCCGCATCGCCTCCGGCCTCCGGCGCCCCCGGCATGCCCGATCTGTCCAAGCCGCTTGAGATCGAACCCTACGCTCCTCCACTCGCCGCCGATCCCGCGGCGGCCCCGTCGACCAAACTCCCGGCGCCCGCCGAGCCGACCTCGACCGCGCCGAGCCGGCCGGCGTCGGCGGCCAGCGATCCCTTGCTCGGACCCAATCCCGAACTGATGCCGTCGTCGCTTGAAGGTCTCGTCTCGCCCGAGGTCCACGACCCCGGATTGGACGCTCCGACGCCGGCCCCGGCACCGGTCCCGGCGCCACCCGTCGAACCTTCGGACCCGGCACTGGCTCCGGCGCCGGCCCCGGCGATCGAGACGTCGTCCCTGCCCGAGCTGAGTCCCTCGCCCGTTTCGGGCGGGGGCCTCGAGCCGGCGTCCGCGCCGGGTCGTGATTCCACGCTCACCCTGACCTCCGCGACGCCCGCGACGGCTCCGGAGCGACCGGCGGCGCCGCGGAGCGCGGCTCGCGTCGATCCCGCGGTTCGCCAGGCGTCGGCCGTCGAAGCCGTCCCCGACGAGATCGAGAGCGCGATCAATCCCCACTGGCAGCGGGCCGGCGAGACGGCCGCGCGGGTGGGCGACGAGGTCATCACGATGCTCGAACTGACCAACGGAGTGAAGGACCAGCTCAAGAAGCACGGCGTGCAGGCCAGCCAGGTCCCCCGCGACGAAATCAACACCCTGGCTCAGAACGTGCTCGCCAACCTGATCGATCGCTCGTTGATCTGCCAGGCGGCGCGTCACGAGCTCAAGGACAAGAAGCTGACCGACCTGATCGAGGTCGCCGACAAGTACTGGGGAGAAACCGAACTGCCGCCGCTGCTTCGCATGAATATGGTCACGACCGAACAACAGCTCAGACTCAAGATGGAAGAAGCCGGCCGGTCGCTCGAAGCGCTCAAGCTGTCGCACCGCCAGGACTTCATCGCCATGCTTTACATTCAGCAAAAGCTCAAAGACAAGTTGAACGTCGAACTTCCCGAAATGCTTAAATATTATAATGCTCATGTCAACGACCAGTCGAACTTCCGAGCCGCTCGGATCACCTGGCGGGAGATCATCGTCGAGACGGCCAAGCACCCCAGCCCGGCCGACGCCAAGCTGAAAGCCGAAAGTCTGCTGACGAGGCTCCAACGCGGAGAAGACTTCGTGAAACTGGCGAAGGCCGAGAGCGAGGGGCCGTCGGCCGTCAAGGCCCAGGGGGGCCTTATGGAGACCTCGCCGGGGGGCTACGCCGTCCCGGCGGTGAATCAGGCGATCGAAACGCTGCAGTTGGGCGCGGTCGGCGGCGTGATTGAAGGGCCTTCAAGCTTCCACATCGTCCGGGTCGAGCAGCGTCGCGCCGCGGGACCGGCCAGCTTCGCCGAGCTTCAGGACCAGATCCGCAACGCGATCTACACCGAAAAATCAACCCGAGAGCGCCGCCAGCTCCTCGACAAGCTGCATGCCAGCAACGTGGTCGCCAGCATCTTCGACGGTACGGACAGCGACCCTAACAAGGTCAAACGCTGATCGCATCGCGGTCCTGAAGTCCGACGCCCTTCCTTCCTCAACCTCCGGCCGAGTTCCCGCGCCACCTCCCACCCGTGGCCATGCGTCCACAAGGACGCCGTTGCAAGCCAGGCCGTTCGCGGTTATCCTCCCAGGCGCATCGAGCGCCTCGGTTCGCGCGCGGGCTCGGGATTGATCGAGAGGACCGCGCCGCGGAGTCGTCGCTCGACGTTGTGAACTGAGTTGGAGCGCGCGCTTCGATGAAGCCTCCGAGACGGTTTCGGTACGTCCCCATGTGCTCGCAGCCCGGCTGCGACCAACCGGCCGTTTACAAGGTTGCGGCGGTCTGGAGCGACGGGACGAGCCGGGAGTTGAAGAACTACGGCCTGGCCTGTTCGGCCCACGCCGAGCCGCAGACGGCCCGGGCGAAGCGGAACCGTGATCTGCTCAAGCTTCAGGACTGGGAAACCGTGGGCGAAGTCCGCCTTTACCGGTTCGATCCGGACCTCCTCGACGTCGACCTGGAATGCGTCTCCGACGGCCCCGACGCCCTCGACGCACCCTGACCGTCGGGGCGGCTCGGCACGAATGTTTCGGGAGACCGTCAAGGATGACCCCGCCCGCCATGCGAAGCTCGCGACGGAATCGCCTCCACGCGTTGGGAGGCGGACTCGCGGCCGCCCTCGTCGCGCTTTCGGCGTCGGCGATCGGCCAGGGGCCGACCGCGCCCCCAAGGCCCGCGGCGCGTCCCTCGGCGCTGGGACCCGTCGAGCTGCCCAGCGAT
>CALCIC010000397.1 GCA_937907405.1 uncultured Isosphaeraceae bacterium
TGGTGCTCCAGGTCGCGCTCGGCCAGCGCGAGCACGTCACGATCTTCGGCGACAAGCTCCTCACGCCCGACGGCACCTGCATCCGCGACTATATCCACGTCGACGACCTGGCCTCGGCCCACATCTCGGCGCTTGAGCGGCTGGAGCCGGGCGTCGAATTCCAGTGCAACCTCGGCACCGGCCAGGGGACGAGCGTCAAGGAAGTGGTCGACGCCTGCCGGCGGATCACCGGCCGCGCGATCCCGGCCGTGATCGCCGGCCCCCGCGCCGGCGACCCTCCCGCCCTCGTCGCCGACGCCGGCCTCGCCCGGAGCGAACTCGGCTGGACCCCCCGGTTTACCAGCATCGCCCCGATCGTCGAATCCGCCTGGCGATGGCACCAGAAACACCCCCGGGGATACGGCGACTGATCGGGCTCGGCTCGGCTCGGCTCGGGGAGCGGGCTTGCTTGGACCGCGACGCGAGGAGTGAAACCGCGGACGATGCATGCGCCGAGCTCTCGCGCCGGCCCTCGCTCTCGCGACGGCCCTCGCTCTCGCGACGGCGCCGCCCCGATCGAGGAGGGGGCCTGGTCCTCAGCCGGCCTTTCTCGGCGCGAAGTGGTAGCAGTAGAACAGGCCCGACAGGAGGAGCAGGGCGCCCCACCAGAGGTCGGCGTGGAGCCAGGCCAGGACGACCGGACGCTCGGGGGGATACGCCAGGTGGTAAAGGCCCTCGCCGGTGATCACCACTCCGTAGAAGGCCAGGAGCACGCCGACGAAGAACCAGATCGAGACGGCCTCGGGCTTCGAAGTCGAGGTCATGGTCGGCCCGCCTTTCCCCGTCACCAGAAGTAGAGGTTGAGGGCCACGAACACCACGGCCACGGCGTACGCCCAGAAAATCGGCCGACGCCAGAGCGCGACGTCGTTCTCGGAGGGGATCGGCGTGCAGCCGTAGACCAGCCCGACCAACTCCGAATCGGGCTTGGGACGGGTCGCGAGGCTCACGACGACCGTGACGACGACGCAGATGATCCACGACCAGAGGCCGCGATAGAGGTTCTCGGCCATGTCCTTGGCGTGGGGCGACAGGGCCACGTACCGCAGGGCGGAGGGGTCGAGCTTCACCCAGGCCCACATCGCGATCGACGACAGCGTGCCGGTCAAGAGGCCCCAGAAGCCCCCCGCCGAGGTCGCGCGCTTCCAGAGCATCCCCAGGATCACGGTGCCGAACAGCGGGGCGATGAAGAAGCTGAAGAGCGCCTGGACGTAGTCCATGATGCTCTCGAACTCCATCACCAGGTACGCCGTGCCGATGCTGACCATCACCCCGAGGATCGTGCACCAGCGGCCCATTGCGACGTAATGCGCGTCGTCGGCGTCGGGCTTGATGAACGCCCGATAGAGATCGTAGGTCCAGACCGTCGCGAAGGCGCTGACGTTGCCCGCCATTCCCGCCATGAAGCCGGCGATCAGCGCCGTGATCCCCAGGCCGAGCAGCCCCGGGCCGCAATAGCGGGCGAGCATCAGGGGCAGGACTTCGTTGTAGCTGTGGCCGCCGGTAGCCACCGCCTCGGCCTCGCCGACGAGCTTCTCGGGCAGGAGCGCCAGGCCCAGCAGGCCGGGGACGATCACGATGAACGGCACCATCATCTTGAACGCCGCGCCGATGATCGGGGCCATCTTGGCGGCGCGGAGGTCCTTGGCGGCGAGCACCCGCTGGACGACCAGGAAGTCGGTCGTCCAGTAGCCGAACGAGATCACCCAGCCGAGGCCGAAGACGATCCCCGTCCAGTGGACCCCCATCGGGTTGTCCTGAAAGCTCCCCAGCGTGCTCCAGGCGTGCGTGAAGTCGGTCCGGCCGAGCTGCTCGGCGATCCTCGCCTGCAAGCCGGCCCAGCCGCCGGCCTCGTACAGCCCGAGGATCGGGATCAACAGCGCCCCGGCCCAGATCAACACGAACTGGAGCACCTCGTTGAAGATCGCCGACCGAAGCCCGCCGAGCGCGACGTACGCGGCGACCGTCAGCGACGACGCCCAGATGCTGAAGTTGATGTCCCAGCCCAGCACCACCTTCATCACCAGGGCCATCGAGTACATGTTGATGCCGCTCATCAGAACGGTCATGAACGCGAACGAGACGGCCGCGAGCGCCCGGCTCGATTCGCCGAACCGGAGTTGGAGGTAGCCGGGGACCGAGTGGGTCTTGGAGATGTAATAGAACGGCATCATGACGACGCCCAGGAAGAGCATCGCCGGGATCGCGCCGATCCAGTACCAGTGGACCGCGAGCAGGCCGTACTGGTACGACGCGGCGGCCCACCCCATCAGTTCGAGCGAGCCGAGGTTGGCCGACAGGAAGCTGAGCCCGGCGATCCAGGCGGTCATCTCACGGCCGGCCATGAAGAAGTCTTCGCCGGTCTGGGTCTGTCCCTTCAAGTACAGGCCGATGGCCAGCACCATGGCGAAATAGGCGGCGATGATCACCAGATCGGCGACGCCGAGCGAGAACAGCCGCTCGGCGGGCGGGGCGGCGGCGACGATGAGAGGGAGGCCCGGCATGGTCGCGTCGCCTCCTCGATCAGGGGTTCTGAGCGGCCGCGATCAGCCGCGCCGTGGCGCGGCGGCCGTAGTGGAACATGGCGCCGCCGAAGATCAGCATCGCCAGGCCCCACCACAGGTTGACGTTGACGCCGAGCGACCGATCGTAGAGCGCCGGGTCTGTGAAATGCGTCGCCAGCCCGAAGACCGCCAGCAACGCGCCGATGATCAAAAACAGGAGGCCGATGGGCGTGCGGATGTCGAGGTTCATCGGGATTGAAGCCTTGTCTTATCTGAAGATCACGTTGAGGGCGACGGCCGCGATGATGACGGCCGCGCCGAGGGCGGCGGGGCGCTTGTACCAGGTCTGCTCCTCGTCGACCGTGTGCGGGGTCATCGAGTAGACGAGTCCGACCAATTCCTCGTCCTTGTGCGGCCTGGTGAAGAGGCTGACGACGACCGTGACCACGAGGCAGGCCGCGAATGCGAAGATCGCCGACCAGAACGACTGCGCCATCACCTCGCGGTAGGTGTGGAGGTTGGCGATCCAGGCCCCCTTGATCCCCCACTCGCTTCCCATGGGAAGCGTGAGCGCGTGGTGGATGGTCGCGGCGACGATCCCCGAGAGCAGGCCGAAGAACGCCCCGTCGGCGGTGGCCCGCTTCCAGAACATGCCGAGGAGGAACGTCGCCAGAAGCGGGGCGTTGACGAACGCGAAGACGAGTTGGAGCAGGTCCATGATGTTGTTGAACCGAGCGGCGACGTACGCCGCCGCGATCGAGAACGCCGTGCCGAAGAGGGTGGCGAAATGCCCCATCCACAGGTAATGCTTGTCGCTCGCCTGGGGCTTGATGTAGGCCTGGTAGATGTCGAAGGTCCAGACCGTGTTGAACGCCGTGACGTTGCCGGCCATCCCCGACATGAAGCTCGCCAACAAGGCCGTGAGGCCGAGGCCGAGCAGCCCGGTTGGGAAATAATGGAGCAGCATGTTGGGGATCGCCATGTCGTAGTCGAGCTCGGGCTTGCCGTCGGCGTCGAGCATGATCTCGCCGCTGACGAAGTCGACCTTGGCCGGGATCAACCCCTTGCCCGCCGCCGCCGCCGCCGCCGCGTTTCTGAAGGCGTCGGTCTGGTCGTCCGGCTTGTCGGCGTTGAGGACCTTCTCGGCGACGTCGGGGACGAGTTCGGCGGCCGTCGGCGTGGGCAGGGCGACGGCGATCAGGCCCGGCAGAATGACCAGGAACGGGAAGATCATCTTGGGGACCGCCGCGATCAACGGAGTCCGGCGCGCGGACCTCATCGAGTCGGCCGCCATGGCCCGCTGGATCACCAGGAAGTCGGTGCACCAGTAGCCGAACGAGAGCACGAATCCCAACCCCATCGCCAGGCCGAAGACCTCGACCCCGAAGGGGCTCGTCGCCGGGTCGGTCATCCCTTGCCAGGCGTGGCCGAAGCCCGACGGCGCCTTCTCAAGCAGCCCTTCCCAACCGCCGACGCTCTTGAGGCCCAGGCAGACCAGCGGAAAGAACCCGGCGACGATCAGGAAGAACTGGAGCACCTCGTTGTAGATCGCGCTCGTGAGCCCCCCCAGGTAGACGTACCCCAGCGTGATCAGGGCCGAGACCAGGATGCTGATGTGGAAGATCCAGCTCATCGGCAGGCCGGCCGCCCGCATCGGCGCGTCGAAGATGTGCAGGGTCACGATCAACTTGGCCATCACGTACATCGAGATCCCCGACGACATGATCGTCATCAGGGCGAACGTGATGGCGTTCAGCCCCCGGGTCTTCTCGTCGAACCGCAGGCGGAGGTATTCGGGGGTCGACCGGGCGCGCGAGCCGTAGTAGAACGGCATCATGAAGATGCCGACGAACACCATCGCCGGGATCGCCCCCAGCCAGTAGAAGTGCGCGGTGGCGATCCCGTACTTGGCCCCCGAGGCGGCCATGCCGATCACCTCCTGCGCCCCCAGGTTGGCCGAGATGAACGCCAGGCCCGCCACCCACGCGGGGATCGACCGCCCCGACAGGAAGAAGTCGGTGCTGGTCTTCATGTACCGCTTCAGCGAGAAGCCGATCCCCAGTACGAAGGCGAAGTAGATCACCATGATCAAGTAATCGATCCACGCCAGTGTCGTATGCATGCTCGTTCCTATCGGACGCGAGACGGCGCGTCGCCGCTCGCGAGGGGCCTCGGGGCGTCTCGGGGAAGGGGGATCGCGGTCTCGGCTTACTTCACCGAGAACGCGAAGACCGTCGTCTGGGTGTACTTCTGGCCCGGTTCGAGGACCGTGCTGGGGAAGTTCGGCTGGTTGATCGAGTCCGGGAAGTGCTGGGTCTCCAGGCAGAGCGCCTGGTGCTGCTTGTACGCGACGCCGGCCTTCCCCTTGTTGGTGCCGTCGAGGAAGTTGCCGGTGTAGAACTGGACGCCCGGCTCGGTCGTCGACACCGTCATCTCACGCCCCGACTTGGGGTCGAAGACCCGCGCCGCCAGGCCCATCCGGCCCTTCGGCTTGTCGAGCACGAAGTTGTGGTCGAAGCCCTGCGGGGTGTTGTCGAGCAGGCTGATGAGGAACCCGAGCTGCGACGGCTTGCGGAGGTCGAACGTCGTCTCCGCGACGGGGGCGATCTCGCCGGTGGGGATCAGCGCGTCGTCGACCGGCGTGTAGTTGCTGGCGTACAGCGTCACCTGGTGGCCGCGGATCGAGTCGCCGTGCTTGCCGCCCAGGTTGAAGTAGCTGTGGTTCGACAGGTTCACCGGCGTGGCCTTGTCGGTCTCCGCAGTGTACTTGATCTCCAGCTTGTCATCGGCCGTCACGGTGAACAGGACGCTGACCGTCAGATTGCCCGGATACCCTTCCTCGCCGTCGGGGCTGACGTACGACATCCGAACCGACGGCCCGTCGCCGCTCTCCAGTTCCTCGGCCTTCCAGACGACCTTGTCGAAGCCCTTGAGCCCGCCGTGCAGCGCGTTGGGGCCGTTGTTGGCCGCCAGCGTGTACTCCTTGCCGTTGAGCGTGAACTTCCCCTTGGCGATCCGGTTGGCGACCCGGCCGACGGTGGCGCCGAAATACGGATGCGTCCCCAGATACCCGTTCAGGTCGTCGAAGCCGAGCACGACGTCGTCGAGTTCGCCGTCGCGGTCGGGCGTCTCGATCGACGTGATGATCGCCCCGTAGGTCATGACCTTGACCGTGAGCCGACCGTTCTTGAGCACGTAAAGGTCGACGGTCTTGCCGTCGGGCGTCTTGCCGAATGCCAGCTTGCTCACGGTTCCAGCCTCCGCGTTCGTCGCGCCGGTCAGTCCCAAAACGGCCGTCGCGAGAACAAGCCCCACGGCGACGGCGGACGCCCGCGTCGTTGAATAGATAAACGTGTTCATGCGAAACCTCGACGCCCGGAACGGGCGCTGGCGACCCCGTTGCATTCCCGAAAAAGAAGCCGCGCGTCGTGACGCGGTTGCGACGTAGACGGATATCCTGACTCGTTTCGTCGACGATTGCAACCGACTAGCCCGACTTCCCAGGCCACTTTGGGATTCTCCTGTTAATTCCCTTGGCGGTCGTCCGCCGGAGGGCGTAAAGCGGTGTAAATTCTCTCTGGGCGAGCGATTCGAGCGGCTCGGTCGGCCGACGCGCGTGACGAGGCGCGGGGGGCGGAATTCACCCGCTGGCGCGTCGGGCCCATGCGCGTTCCACGCCTGGGATCGCCGGCTTGATCCGCCGCGTCCGCCTCGGCGACGGACCGCGAGTCCTCTTGCAAATCGAAGTCGGGGGGGGGATCATCGAAGCTGTAGATGGACGCAACACGAGCGGGGCAGGGGCGAGCTTCATGGTTTGGAATGATCGGGTTTACGGGAGAGTCGAGGTCTCCGACCCGTTGATTCTCGCCTTGATCGAGGGGCCGACTTTTCAGCGCCTCAAGGGGGTTCGCCAGGCGGGGCCCTCGGCCATCGCCTTCCCCTTCAAGAACGTCACGCGGTACGAGCACAGCCTGGGCGTGTTCCTCCTGCTCCGAAAGCTCGGCGCGGAACGTAAGGAGCAGGTCGCGGGGCTGTTGCACGACGTCTCTCACACGGCGTTCTCGCACGCCGTCGACTTCCTGGTGACGTCGGCCGAGCAGGACCACCACGAGAGCCTCAAGCCGATCTTGCTGAATCGCCCCGACGTCGCCGACGCCCTCGACAAGCTGGGTTTCGCACCC
>CALCIC010000398.1 GCA_937907405.1 uncultured Isosphaeraceae bacterium
CCGTTGAGCCGCTTGCGAATCCGGCGCTGGCGGCGCAAGCGGCGCGTTTGAACCAGCAGGTGGTGATTGGCGGTGTCCACGGAACGATCCTCGACAAATCAGGGGGACGGTGCGACTTGCGGCTCGCACTCGAGGCCCCGGGACGCAAGTCGGGTCCGGGGGCCGAGGGGTTGTGCACGGTTACTTGGAGCCGAACGCCTTGCCGGCCTTGCGGCGGACGACCTCGCCCTCGTAGCGGACCCCCTTGCCCTTGTAGGGCTCGGGGGGGCGGGCGCCCCGGACCTCGGCGGCGAACTGGCCGACGGCCTGCTTGTCGGCCCCGGTGATCGTCACGTGGGTCGGGTCGGGGACCGTCACCGTCACCCCGACGGGGGCCTCGAGGACGATCTGGTTGGCGAACCCGACCTGCAAGGCGATCGTGTTGGCCTTCTTGAGCTGCGCCTGGTAGCCGACGCCGACGATCTCGAGTTTCCGGGTGTAGCCGTTGGCGACCCCCTCGACCATGTTGGCGACCAGGCTCCGGGTCAGGCCGTGGAGCGCCCGACTCTGGCGCTCGTCGTCCTGGCGGGTGACGGCGATCTCCTTCTTGGCCTCGTCGTAGGTCACGGCGACCTCGGGGCGGTGCGCGTAGCTGAGCTTCCCCTTGGGCCCCTCGACCTGGATGGTCGAGTCGGCGATCGCGACTTTCACGCTGGCCGGGACGACGACCGGCTTTCGACCGATACGCGACATGACTCCGTCTTCCTCTGCTTTTTAGGTGGATCCGATTCGAGTAGGCGTCGCCGCACGGGACGGGACGGAGGACGGCTCAGTAGATCAGGGCGAGGATCTCGCCGCCGACCTTCTCGGTGCGGGCGCGGCGGTCGCTGACGATCCCTCGGGGGGTGCTGAGGATCTGGATCCCCATCCCCCCCAGGACCGGCTTCAGCTCCTTGTAGCCGCGGTAGATCCGCCGCCCCGGCTTGCTGATCCGGTCGATCTTGGTGATCAGCCGCTCGCCGTTGGGGCCGTACTTCATGTGCAGCCGGAGGGTGCGCGCCGGAGCGGTGTCGATCTCCTCGAAGTCCCAGATGTAGCCTTCGTCCTTGAGCACCTGGGCGATCCCCCGCCGCATGTTCGATGCGGGCATGTCGATGGAGGTGCGCTCGATCCGGACGGCGTTTCGGATCCGGGTCAGCATATCGGCGATGGGGTCGGTCATCATGGCGTTGAAGCCTTCCTGAACCGTCGCGGGTAACGCGTCGGGCCTGCCTTGGGGGCGTCCCCCGGAAAACCTTTGCAGGCCGTCGCGTCGGCGCGGCGGGGCGATTCTGTCGGACGCTTTGGGGGTGTACGGGATGCGGGTGTTCGGGCCGGCCTCGGCGGTCCGAGGCCCGGGGCGCCGGGGGACGACGACCGCGCCGGGGGCGTTGCTTCGAGTTCGCCGGGGGCGGGCTTCGACGCGAGCGGGGGGACGCGGCGGGCGTCCTACCAGCTCGCCTTCTTGACTCCGGGGATCAGGCCGCGGCTGGCCAGGTTCCGGAAGCAGATCCGACAGACGCCGAACTTGCGATAGTATGCGCGGGGACGACCGCAGAGCCGGCACCGGTTGCGGTGCTGCACGGCGAACTTGCGGGGGGTCTCCGACCTGATTCTCTGGGCCTTGGTCGACATTCTCAACCTTCCAGGACCGATGGAAAGGCCGCCGCGAGGCGGCCGGACGATACGCGTTGGGGTTCAGTACGAGATCGAGGGGGGGCGTTTCGGCCCCCCCGGGGGGTGGTTCGGGGGCTCAGGCGGTCCCCATGTCGCGGCCGCCGGCGGCGCCCGCCAGCCGGAACGGCACGCCGAAGAGGCGGAGCAGTTCGCGGGCCTGGTCGTCGCTCTTGGCGGTCGTGACGATGGTCACGTCCATGCCGTGGGTGTGGTGCATCTTGTCGGCGTCGATCTCGGGGAAGACGACCTGCTCGGCGAGTCCCAGGCTGTAGTTGCCGGGGCCGTCGAAGCTGTTGGGGTTGAGGCCGCGGAAGTCGCGGATACGAGGCAGGGCGATCGACACCAGGCGGTCGAGGAACTCGTACATCCGCCGGCCGCGGAGCGTGACCTTGCAGCCGATGTCGTTCCCCTCGCGGAGCCGGAAGCCCGACACCGAGGTCTTGGCCTTGGTGGTCGCCGGCTTCTGGCCGCTGATCCGCGCCAGGGCCTCGACGGCCGAGTCGAGCACGGCCTTGTCCTGGGTCGCCTTGCCGACGCCCATGTTGATCACGATCTTGTCGATCTTGGGGATCGCCATCGGGTTGTCGAGGTTGAACTTGGCGGCGACCGCCTTGGCGATCTCGGCGTTGTACAGGTCTTTCAGACGAGCCATACCCGGTTTCCTTCAGTGTCGATCGGCGTCGCGTCGCGGCCTCCGGCGCTCCGGGGCGACGAGCTTCGAGGGGCGTTGGTTGGGGTCAAGGTTTGGCGGCGGCGGACGGCGGCGAGACGCGGGACGGCTTGCGGGGGCCGATCGCCCCCAGGCCGGCGCCGCACTTCTTGCACCGGCGCTCCTTCTGGCCGTCGGCCGTGATCCGCGAGCCGACGCGGACCCCCCGGTTGCACTTGGGGCAGAACAGCAGGACGTTGGAGACGTCGATCGGCATCTCCTTGGAGAGCCGCCCCCCCTGGGGGTTCTTCTGGCTCGGCTTCATGTGCTTGTAGACCCGGTTGACCCCCTCGACGAGGACCTTGTTCCGCGACGGGAGCGCCTTGAGCACCTTGGCGATCCGGCGGTCGGAACTGGTTCCCTTGTCGTCGCCGGCGATCACTTCGACCTGGTCGTCTTTACGAATAAGCATGATTCTCTCACTAGAACGTCGCGTCGGGGGTCGGGGGGGCGTCGGGTCCAGGGGACGCGGTCGGCGTCGGCCCGTTCCGGTCCGGACCGTTCCAGCCTCCCCGAGCGGGGGGGCGGCTCGGCTCGGGGCGGGTCAGACCACCTCGGAGGCCAGGCTGATGATCTTCATGAACTGGCGGTCGCGGAGCTCGCGGGCGATGGCCCCGAAGATCCGGGTGCCGCGGGGGTTCCGCTCGGCGTCGATCAGGACGACGGCGTTGCGGTCGAACTTGACGTACGAGCCGTCGGCCCGTCGGGCCTGGTTGCGGGTCCGGACGATGACGCAGCGGACCACGTCGCCGGCCTTCACGTCGCCGCCGGAGGAGGCCTTCTTGACGCTGGCGATGATGGTGTCGCCGATCCCGGCGGTCCGCCTCTTGTACTTCGAGGCGCTGCCGCCGAGGACCTTGATGCACATCACTTCCTTGGCGCCGGAGTTGTCGGCCACGTCGAGCCGGGTCTGCATCTGGATCATGGGACGAGAGACCTCGTGGTTGGTCGGCGCCGGCGGCCCGTCTCGGGGCGGCCGGCGGAGGCTTCAGAGTCGTTGCGGTCGTGGGTTTGAAGGTCGTGGTCGAACGCCCGAGGGGCGCGCCGGCCCGGCCGGCTCGGGGGGGCTCAGGCTTCAGTCGTCTTGGCGGCCTCGCCCTCGCCGGCGATGGCCTGCTGGGCCCCCTGGCGGACGATCCGGACCAGCCGCCACCGCTTGAGCTTGGACAGCGGGCGGGTCTCCATGATCTCGACGGTGTCCCCCACGTGGGAGGCGTTGGCCTCGTCGTGGGTGTGGCAGACGGTCCGCCGGCGCATCATCTTGCCGTACTTGGGGTGCGGCACCAGCCGTTCGACGACGACCCGCCGGGTCTTGTTCATCTTGTCGGACGCCACCACGCCGATCTCCGTCTTGCGGCTGCCGCGGGTGGACGTCGGCTTCGGGTTCGCTGCGCTGGGTTGGCTCATCGTGCTGACTTCGGAAAAAGTTGAGTCGGTAGAGGAATCGAGCGGCCCGAGCGCCGCCCGCCGCGGGGCTCGTCGGGGGTCAAACGGTCGCGGCGGCGGCCGCCTTCTCGCGGTCGATGGCCCGGAGCCGGAGGATCGTCTTGATCCGGGCGATCTCGCGCTTGGCCTTGATGATTTCGCTGGGGGCCTCGAGGCGCTCGGTCTCGCTCTGAAGCCGGAGCCGGAACAGGTTGTTCTGGACGTCCTTGAGCTGATGTTCGAGTTGGTCGTCGGCTAGGTCGCGGAGTTCGGAGGCCTTGCTCATGGTCGGTTCCATTCCTTGCGGCGGCCCGGCCCGTCTGGGGCCTCCGACCGCGGGGTCTCGTCGTTCGATTCGATCAGATCGTGGGCCGCCGACCGACGAACCGGCAGGCGACGGGCATCTTGTGGGACAACCGGGCGAAGGCCGCCCGGGCCGCTTCCTCGGAGAGACCGCTGATCTCGTAGAGGATCGTCCCCGGCTTGACCACGGCCGCCCAGTAGTCGATTTCCCCCTTGCCCTTGCCCATTCGGGTTTCGGCGGGGATCGAGGTCACGCTCTTCTGGGGGAAGATCCGGATGTAGAGCTTGCCCCCTCCCTTGACGGCCTGGCTGGCGACCACGCGGCCGGCTTCGATGGTCTGGGCGCTGATGCGTCCGGGCTCGAGGGCCTGGATGCCGTAGTCGCCGAAGGCCACGAAGTTGCCTCGGGTCGCATTACCTTTTACGCGGCCTTTTTGGCTTTTTCGATACTTGACCCGCTTGGGCATCAGCGCCAT
>CALCIC010000399.1 GCA_937907405.1 uncultured Isosphaeraceae bacterium
TGGTCGTCTGGCAAGGGGGCGACTGGATGGCGAGGCGGACGGCTCGGTGGGGTTGGGCGGTTGATCGGATCGCACTCCAGGGGGGCGTGCTGGCCCTGAATGGGAGAACGACCGCCAGCGCGCTCCGGCTGGCGCAGGTTGGATTGCACACGCGAGAGATGATCGTCGTCTACGGCCTCATGGGAGGACTGTTCGGCTTGCTGGGAGGCGCGGCGGGCGGTTTGACGGCGCGGTCGTTTTCAAGGGCCGTGAAGGCCGGCGTCGCGGGATTCGCGATCGGGTTGGTCGTGTGCGGCGGTTTCAGCCTGGCGGCCACGCCGATCTATATCGGATTGATCGTCCAGACGTCCGACCCGCGGATTTCGATCGCCACGCACGCGCTGATCGGTTCGGCGGCGGCGGGGTGTTGCGGATTGGCGGCCGGTCTGGCCGCGCGAGCGAGGGCCGTGGAATCGGCGCGACTGGTGACGGCGGGGATGATGGGCGCGAGCCTCGGCGCGCTCCTGTTCGGTCTCGTGGCGATCGCCTGGTTCCCCTTCGAATCGGAATTCACGCCGATCCCGACGTCGAGCCTCTGCCGGCTCGTCAAGTACGTCTGCGCGACGTGCGCGCCGGCGTTCTGCATCGCCTTGATCCTCAAGGCCCCGTCGGCCGCAACGACCGACGGGGAGGACGAGGCGGTCGGATCACGCTTCGTTTCGACCGAGGCTGTTATAGCCGAGCCACCGTCGCCAGTAGGCGGCCACCGGAAGCGCCATCATGCTGACGATGATCAGGCTCATGAACCCTTGCGAGCCCCCCTCGACGAAGCCGTAGCTGTGGAGGCCGACGCCCAGGACGAAGTTGACGCCGTACCAGGCCATCACGACCGAGAGGAAGCAGACCACCGAGGCGAACACCAGGCCGAAGGTGTTGACCCAGCCGGCGAACCGGCCGTGGAGCGGCACAAGGTAGACTAGCAGCGTGATCAGGGCCCAGACTTCCTTGGGGTCCCATCCCCAGAACCGTCCCCACGAATAGTCGGCCCAGACGCCGCCCAGGATGGTGCCGGCGGCGATCAGGAGGACGCCCACCTGCATCGCCCGGTAGATGAAGTTCGACAGCGGCTTGATCATGGCGGCCGTCTGTTGCATCGAGCGGCCTCGGGCGTCGAGCCGGAGCGGGGGCGCGGCCTCGGCCATCGCCTTGATCTCCTCGACCGACGGCCGGTGGCGCGGCGGTTCGGCGCGCTCGGCTTCCTCCTCGTCTTCCTCGCCCTCGGTCGGTTCATCGAGGAGGCCGCGCGTCGAAATGCGGTCGACGACCTCGCCGGCGCAGGCGAGGATCGTTCCCAGCGAAACCAACCAGCCGACGCCCCCCATGATCGAGAACACGTAGAACAGGGGGTCGCCGGTCGTCCACGCCTCGCCGAACGCGCCGTACGAAGCCGCCATGCCGGCCCCCCCCGTCGCCAGGAGCGGCAGGCCGGGGACCAGGGGCGCCGCCAGCTCCTTGAAGGTCGGCGAACGGCGGTAGGTGGCCGTCAGGTAGTAGACCGTGGCGATCAGGCCGAGCCCCCAGGCCAGGCCGAACGCCGCGTAGCTCGACACTTCGGTCAAGACGTGGATCATCAGCCAGAGGTTGCTCCGCAGGACCGGCTGAAGGCTCTTGATGCTGGGGTCGAGCAGCGGCACGTTCGCCGCGGTGATCGTCCCCAGCAGCGCCACCCCCGCGCCGGCCAGGGCGGTGAAGGTCCGGCGGTAGAGGAGTTCGAAGCCGAACGCGAGGACCGCCGTGACGAGGGCCACCCAGATGACCGTCTCGTACATGTTGGTCACCGGCGCCCAGCCCGAGATCGCGATCCGAAGGTAGAAGCCGTAGACCTCAAGGCCGATCCCGACCGCCAGGGCGAGCATGCCCAGCGTGTGCAGGCTCTTGCCGGCCGCCCCCATCTCCGGCCGTCGGCCCCCCGCGAATCCGAGGGTCACGGCCAGCAGGACCAGGGCCGCGCCGTAGGCGAACGGCGCCTGCCAGAACGGGTTCATCGCATTGAAGTGCGATTCGCGGTCCATCGCCGCCAGGGTCGGGTAATGAACCGGGTTGACCGCCTCGCCCAGCCCCCTCGACGTTTTCAACAGCTCGGCGGCCAGGTTCTCGGCGACCTGCCCCGGGG
The DNA here is from genome assembly GCA_937907405.1 of uncultured Isosphaeraceae bacterium. GTDB lineage: Bacteria > Planctomycetota > Planctomycetia > Isosphaerales > Isosphaeraceae > Paludisphaera. The sequence continues at coordinate 2,153 of CALCIC010000399.1, forward strand.
CTCGGCTCTCGGCGTCCTCCAGCTCGCGATAGGCCGACAGGAAGGCGCGGGCTTCCGCCTCGGGATACCCCGCCTTGGCCAGGTCTTCGGGGGAGGACTTGAGCAAGACCTTCAGCGGCGTCCAGACCGAGTTCTCGCTCAGCCAGGCGCTGAATTTCTCGTCGAATTCGGCGTTCTCGCCGGGCTCGTGGCGGTCGTTGAGCGGGATGTCGTTCCAGTAGGTGTCGAGCGCCTTGAGCGCGTCGAACTCGATCGGCGAGAGCACGTTGGAAAGCGCCCGCGAATCCTCCACCGTCCGGGCCTTGGGCAGGACTTCCTTGTAGAACCCGAGGGCGGCGGGGCTCGACGGCCGGGGCATGATTCGGATCAGCCCGGCGGAGCGCATCGCGTCGCCGCTGTACGATCGGTAGGTCATCAGCCGCTGGCCGACGTCGATCGCCCGCTTCTCGACTTCCGTGAGCCGCTCGGCCGACTCGGGGTCGGCGTCGAACTTCCGCCGCTGCGCGTCGAGCTGCGCCACCCACTCCATGAACGACTCGTCGTGGTCGCCGTGCGTGATCTTGGCGTTCTCGACCTCGTCGGGCGTCAGCCACTTGTGATCTTCGATCAGCTTGTCGGCCAGCACGGTCAGGGTCTTGCGGTCCTCGCCCCCGAGCTTCGACGTCTTCAAGAACTCGGCGATCCTGCCGGCGCTGATCTCGTCGTCCTCGATCAGCTTGCCGAGCCTCGTCCGGTCGTCGGCCGAGGTCGTCTCCTTGCCTGAGACGGCCTTGAGCTCCTCGCGTATCGTCCCTAGAAGGAGCTGACGCTTGAGCGGCAGGTAATCGACCAGGATGAACGGCTGGGCGTCCCAGAATTCGGGGCGGACGATCCAGTCGACGAACGCTCCGACCGCCCCCCAGGTCTCGACGACCCGGTTTTGGTCGTCGTGCAGTTTGACGGACTCGCGCCCGAAGACGTGCTTGACCTCCTCGCGGGCGACGGTGTCCAGCGGCTTGACCCGCCCCTGATGCATGACCGCGATCTTCCCGAGCTGATTGTACGCCGGCCCCGCTCCGAGCTGCTTCGGGGCGAGCCGTCCGGGGGCGACGTCCGGTTCGTCGCCCCTTGCGAACGACGCGTCGGCGAGCAGCGCGCACAGGCCAAGTCCCAGGAGAAGTCGGCCGTATCGTCTCATCACATTACTCCCTTGGCTGTGGTTGGCGTCGTATGAAGTCGATCGAAACGACGGGCTCTCAAGATCGGCGTGCATTAGAGGGGTTCGTCCTGGGGTTGAGGCCGCGTCCTGGGCTGCTCGACGGGGATCGGCAGCCCGGCCTTGCGCGCCGCCCGCTCGCGCTCGCGCTTGCCGCCGTCGGTGAACAGGCCGGCCCGCATGTAGAACTGCACGAACGCCCCCATCACCACCATCAGGCAGCCGGCGTAGATGATCGGTCGGCCGGGGTTGCTCCCCACCTGGAAGACCGACTGGAACTGTCCGGTGCGCTGGTTGGTGCGGGGGTCGACGATCGGCGAGTACCGCATCTGGTAGAAGGTGTAGCCGCGATGCGTCATCGGCTCGTTCATCGAGATCGTGTACGGCTTGTCGCGGACGTTGAGCGCGGGGTCGTCGACCCGGACCTTGCTGACGAACTTCGTGGCCTGCTCGGTGCCGGGTTCGAAGCCCACTTCAAAGTCGTCGAGCTTGAGTTCGAACCCCAGCGGCCGGCGGTCGACGTCGTAGGCGATCTCGTAGAGCCGATCGCCCATGGGCACCGGACGGAACACCGGCTTGTCGAGCGCCTCGCTGTGCTGGATCCAGACCTCCCGAGACTGGTCGCCGACGGTCAACTCGACGAGGCAGGCGGGGACGGCCTGTTCCATCTCCCCCTTGGACAGGAACAGGGGCACGAAGATCGGCTTCTCGACCCCGGAGGGGAGGTAGTCCTCGACCTGGAAGCCGATGGTCACGACCGCGCCGGCGTCGCCGCCGAAGGCGTCGATCCATTTGCGCCGGGCGAGCGGACCCGCCGACCGCAGCTCGACCTTGCCCCCCTTGCCTCGGCCGAAGACGCGGTAATAGAGCGCGTGGTCGGCGTCGGCCAGGACGTCGATCTGACCGAATCGGCCGTTCGTCTTGGGATCGAGATCGGGAGGGACCATGAGATGGATCGACACGAGCGCCTGCGCCGGCTTGCCGTCGTCGGCGCCGGGGCGCGGAATGATGTTGGGGAACATCGGCATCGAACCCATCGCGATATGTTCGATCTCCGGGCCTTCCCCCTTGCGGACCTGGAACATGGCGATCGGAATCGAATCCTCGCCGACCACCCGTGAGAGGCCCCCCTCGGCGGTCGGGAAGTGGGCGAGCTTCTCCAGCTTGACGGTCAGGTCGCTGTCGGGCAGCTTGACGGTCGTGTCCACCGGCTGGTCGACGGCGAAGTCGTAAACCCGCTGTTCGCCGTTCCCGCCCGGGTAGCGGAACCGCGCCACGCCCGAGGCGCTGACGTCGAGCGGCGGCTTGAGGAAGTCTTCCACGAAGCCCGGCTTGTCCACCGAGGAGAAGGTCAGGAGGGCGGGCATGCCGTCGCTCTTGGCGGAACGGAGGAACCGGCGGTCGAGCTTGAACCACTGATCGTCCTCGACGGCCGACGCCATCCGGGGCGTCGGGATCCCCGGCGCCGTGAACCGAAGCTGGATGCGGGCCATCGGTTGGCCGGCGGGATCGGCGACGCGCAACGTCGAGGGAGTCGACGACGGCAGATACTGCTTGACCGCGAATTTGAACGGGTCGCCGGACTTGCTCAGGACCTCCTCGGCGGGGCCGGGGGAGGGGAGTCGGCCGCGGGTCAGCCAGTTCAGGCCCAGATCGAAGACGTTGTCGATCCGCGATTGCCCCGCCCCCCATCCGAACGCGCCGCCGTCGTGGAACGGCATCTCATACGACCGCGCGGCCTCCTGACCGTGGGGATCGACCTCGCGGACCCGAAACACCGGCGCGTCGGTGCGGAGCATCTCGGCCCGCTTGTCTCCTTCAAGCATCCCGACCATCCCCTCGTCGCCCGCCTTGAAGTGGACGTACGAGCCGGCGATCAGCACCAACAGCCCGGCGTGGGTGATCACGAAGCCCGTCTGCCGCCGTTTCCAGGGGAAGCGAATCAGCGCGGCGCAGAGGATGTTCGTCGCCAGGAACGCGAGCAGGATGGCGAACGCCGCGCTCTTGTAGACGTAAACCTGGACGGCCTTGGTCCCGTAGGTCGACTCGAACCAGGTCGCGAACGCCAGGAACGCCGCCAGGCCCGTCAAACTGAGGACGGCCAATTTGAGCGACGCGAGGAACCGATAAACGCCGAGGATCATCTTCACGAGCGGCCCCCCCGTCGGCGGCCGGGACGGCGACGGGGCGTTCGAACGCGGCGGGACAGGACCGCCGGGGGACGAGGACGAACCGGAAGCCTGCTTGCTGGCCATCGCCATGATATCGCACCTGCCGAGGAGGGATGAACTAGGAAGCTGGGGAGATCGGGCGGGCGGGGCGGCGGCATCTTGAGGGCCGTCCCGAGGACCTATTCATTGTATCCGCGGCCCGCGCCGAGGGCCAGCCTCGCGGAGAGGCGGCCAAGGCCGGAACGCCCTGGATCAGTGGAAGGTCGCGTGGCACTGGACGCAGGTCGCGTTCAGGCGGCGGACGCTCGCGAGCAGGTCGGGGTCGGGGCCGCGGCCGTCGTCGTCGACCCGCGACAACTCAAGGGCCGCCAGCCTCATCTCGCCGGCGGAGGCGCGCCAGACGTCGCGGTCGACGCCCGGATCAACCGCCGTGATCGCCTGGGCGACCCGCGCGGACTGGTCCGCCAGCCGTCTCAGCCGGGACCGATCCGGGCTCGCCGGCGCGCCCTCGTTGGTACGCTCAAGGGCCGCGACGAGTTCGCTCAGATCAAGCCGGCGAGACGATTCGGGCTCCAAAACCGCCATCGCGGCGCGAACCGGCTCAAGCCTGAATCGGCGAGCCGTACGATCCGCCGTGGTCTTCGACAACGCCAGGGCGGCCAGCAGCCCCAGGCCGACGATCAGGGTCAGCGTGACGCCCTGGCCGGCCAGTTGTTTCTTGAGCAAGCCCCGGGCGCGTTCCAGCCGCCTCGAGATCGAGCCGACCGGATATCCGAGCCGTCGCGCCGCCTCGTTGTTCGTCATCCCTTCCAGGTAGCAAAGCACCAGCGGATCGCGGTACTTCTGGGGGAGTTCGTCGACGGCGACGTCGATCAATCGTCGGACTTCCTGGCGCTCGACCTCGTCGCCGAAGGCCGAGACCGGGCATTCCGCCGGCGCGAGGGGGCCGCCGCGCAGGCTCGAAGCCTGGACCTCGCGACGGTTCCGCCGGGCGATCTCGCTTCGGGCGTGCAGCGCCAGCCGCCGCGCGACGTCTTGCACCCATCCTCCCACCGAGGACTTCCAGGAGACTTCCGAGGCGCGCAGAGCAAGCACCAGGAACGTCGCCTGAAACACCTCCTCGACGTCATGCTCGCTGCGGAGGAACCGCCGACAGACCCGCTGGACGACCGGGCCGTGCCGCTCCACCAATTCTGCGAAGGCGGATTCCTCGCGCCGTTCGGCGAATTGCTTGAGGAGCGTGGCGTCGGTGGCGTGTTCGATCATCGCTGGGTTGGTCCTGGCCGGTTTGTTCCACCCTACTCCTGTATTATGTCGATTTCGAGTCGGGCGAATGCAAAATTCTCGGCGGCCCTGGCGATTTCTCGACGATCGGCGTCAACCCATCTGGAGCAGCTTGTTCATCCGCTTGACGACGTCCTTCATGGCGTCGAGGTCGCCGAATCCCACCTCGGCGGTGATCCAGCCCTCGTAGCCGACGTCGACGAGCGCCTGGCGGACGGCCGGCCAGTCGATCTCGCCTTCGCCCAGGGGATAGCTGAACCGCTTGGCCTTGGCGTATTCCTTGATGTGGATCTTGAGGATGCGGTGGCCCAGCTCGCGAATCCACTCTTCGGGATAGCCGAACTCGACCACGTTGCCCACGTCGAAGTACGCCCCCACGGTCGGGCTCTGGAACTCGTCGATATAGCGGGAGAACTCGACGGGGCTGAGGAGGAACTTGTTCCAGACCTCCTCGACGGCGATCTTGACGCCGCTCTCCTCGGCCAGCGGGATCAGCTTGCGGATGTTCGCCTGCGACCGCTCGTAGGCCTGGCGGTACGAGACCTTCTTGTTGACCACGGCCGGAACGACCAAAACCGTGGTGCCGCCGTAGGCCTTGCAGTCGAGGAACTCCTGGCGGATCGCGGCCATCCCACGCTCGACGACCTGGGGGTCGGGGTCGGACAGGGGGTCTTGCCAGTGCCGACCGCCGCTGACGCCGTGGATCACGATGCCCGTCTTCTCACGCGCGGCGAGGACCTCGTCGAGGTCCAACTGGTTGGGGCTGATCAGCTCGACGCCTTCGAAGCCGGCCTCCTTGAGCAGTTGGAAGGTCGGCAGGATCGGCCCCTTGGTATGGCCGCCGAGCATGAACGCGCGCTTCCATTTGGGCGCGGCGGCCTCGGCCGCCGCCGCCGAACCATTAACCAGCGCCGCGGCGGCGACGCCGCCGGCTGCCGCGAGGAACGTTCTGCGGTCGATCGTCGTCATCAGTTGTTCACCTTGGCATAAAAGGGGGATAGGCGTTGCGATTCAGTCCACGGGAAGCGAAGTCGGTTCAGGCCAGAAGCTCGGAGAGCCTGGCTTCGAGCAGATCGCCGACGACGGCCGGGTTGGCCTTGCCGCCGGTCTGCTTCATGACCTGGCCGCGGAGGAAGCCCTTCACGGCCTCGGGCTTCTTCTTGCCCTTCTTCAGATCCTCGATCGCCTGGGGGTTGGCGGCGAGGGCCGCGTCGACGGCCTTGGCGATGTCGTCGCGGTCGGAGACCATCCGGTAGCCGCCGATCTCGATGACGACCTCGGCCGGGTCGCCGGTCTCGATCATCCGGCCCAGCACCTCGCGCCCCTGGTTGGTGTTCAGCTCGCCGCGTTCGACGCGGTTGATCAGGTCGGCCAGGGCGTCGGGCGTGATCGGGAAATCGGCGATCGTCTGCTTCTTGTCCTTGATCGTCCGCAGCACGTCCTGCTGGATCCAGTTGCTGGCCAGCTTGTACGCGCCGGTCGACTTGGCCACGGCGTCGTAGTAGTCGGCCACGTCCTGGCCCTGCTCGACGAGCACGTCGGCGTCGTAGGGGGAGAGGCCGTACTCCCCCTCGAATCGCTTCCGGCGCGCCGCGGGAAGCTCGCCGATCGACGCGCGGACGCGCTCTTTCCAGGCGTCGTCGACGACGACCGGGACCAGGTCGGGCTCGGGGAAGTAGCGGTAGTCGGCGGCCGTCTCCTTCTCGCGCTGGGGCTTGGTGACCTCCTCGACGTCGTTCCAGCCGCGGGTGGTTTTGGGGGCGTCCTTGATCGTCAGGCCGTCCTCGCGCCACTTGGCGTACTGCCGCTCGGTCTCGTAATTGAGCGCCTTCTCGACGGCCCGGAAGCTGTTGAGGTTCTTGATCTCGACGATCGGGGTCGCGATCGTTCGGCCGTCCTTGTGGATGTGCAGGTTGACGTTGGCGTCGCACCGGAGCGAGCCCTCCTGCATCTCGCAATCGGAGACGCCCAGGTAGCGGAGCGTCAGTCGGAGTTCCTCAAGGCAGCCGCGCGCGTCGGCGGCGCTGCGGAGGTCGGGCTCGCCGACGATCTCCAGGAGCGGAATCCCGGCGCGGTTCAGGTCGACCTCGGAGAACCCTCCGGCGGCGTGGGTCAGCTTGCCGGTGTCTTCCTCAAGGTGGACGCGGGTCAGTCCGCAGCGCCCGCCGCCGCCGCCGTCCTTCCGCTCGGGGACGTCGAGCCAGCCGCCGACCGAGAACGGCAGGTCGTACTGGCTGATCTGATAGTTCTTGGGAAGGTCGGGATAGTAGTAGTTCTTGCGGTCCCACTTGGTGAACGGCGCGATCTCGGCGTGGAGGGCGAGCGCCGTCTTGAGCGCCAGGTCGAACGCCTTGCGGTTCATCACCGGCAGCGTCCCCGGCATGCCGAGGGAGACCGGGTCGGTCTGCGTGTTCGGCGGCAGGCCGAACTCGGTGCCGCACCACGAGAACATCTTGCTCTCGGTCTGAAGCTGAACGTGGATCTCAAGGCCGATGACGACGTCGTAGGGATGACTCATGGAAAAGGAATCCGCCTAGATCAATTTCGATGCGAAGGAGACTGTCCTGACAGCCGCGCGTCAAACTTCGGAAGAGCCGACGGGCGAGACGATCCAGAGCTTCTGATAGCCCGGCCCAATCGTGTACAACCCTCCCTGATCGACCTTCTCCTGGCTTCGAACGACCAGGCTCAGCGCCTTGAGGACCTCGGGCGCGTAATGAAGCTCGCCTTCCAGGTACGTCCACACTTCGCGCGCGGATTCGTAATCGTCGATGTTGTCGAAATGGGGTGAAACGAAGAGGAGATGCAGGTCGTCAACGTCCGATTCGGGGCGATAGTAGATCGCGTATTCACCATCCGTCCAACCCTTGGACAGCGCGAATCGAACAAGTGTGCGTGCCACCAGGAAGAGGCTGGTTGTCACTTCTGGTTCTGTAGCCATGGCAGGACTCCCGTCGAAGGATCGAGCAGCCAATGGGCGAAATCATCCGACTGTTGCTGGGTCCATCTTGAAGCGGGACGATATCGGAGGTCCGTGAGGTCCCTCGAAAACTCCATGATGTTCCTCCAGTTTACTCGCACCGCGTCGGCTTTGGGGATGGCGTCCAGAGCCGTGGACAAGCCACTGAACAAGACGAGAGCGTCTAGAGCATGAATCTCGAGCTTCTTCGGAGGATTGGCGATGCCGAGCCGTTGGCAAATCCGGAACTTGAGGTAGATTTCGAGGGCGTACAGCCTTGCCGCGATGGCCGAGGCGTGGCGTCCGCCCGCGTCGAGCGCCGTCGCGTCCTCCAACCGATCCTGCCAGGCGGCGTCGAGGTCCGCATCGGTGATCGTCGAATTGAGTTTAGCAAAATCGCTCGCCATCAAGACAGCCCCGGCCGCCTCGCGTGCCAGTCGGTCTCGCGTTCGAAGACGCGGGCGGTGCGGAGCAGGTTCTCCTCGGCGAACGCCGGGGCCAACAGCTGGAGGCCGATCGGCAGGTTCGACCTGGTGTACCCGCAGGGGATGCTCAGGCCGGGGATGCCGGCGAGGTTGGCGGTGATCGTGTAGATGTCCGACAGGTACATCGCCAGCGGGTCGGCGGTCCGTTCGCCGAGCTTGAAGGCCGGCGAGGGGGACGTGGGGCCGAGGATCACGTCGACCTTCTTGAACGCCTCGTCGAAGCCGTTGCGGATCAGGCGGCGGACCTTGAGGGCCTGGTTGTAGTACTGGTCGGCGTAGCCGGCCGAGAGGGCGAACGTCCCCAGCATGATCCGCCGCTTGACCTCGGCGCCGAACCCTTCGGCCCGGCTGGCCATCATCATCCGAACCAGCGGGTGGAGGTCCTCCTCGCCCGGATATTTGGGCGACCAGTCCTCGGCGCGATGGCCGAAGATCGTGCCGTCGTACCGCGACAGGTTGCTCGAACACTCGGCGGGCGCGACGATGTAGTAGGCGGGGACGCCGTACTTCGAGTTCGGCAGCGAGACGTCCTCGATGATCGCGCCGGCTTTCTGGTAGATTCGGATCGCCTCGCGGACGGCGGTCTCGACTTCCGGGTCGAGCCCCTCGCCGAAGAACTCGCGGGCCACGCCGATGCGGAGCGAGCCGGGGGTCTTGTCGAGCGTCGCCGGGTAGTCCGGGACCGCCCGGTCGACGCTGGTGGCGTCGCGGTCGTCGTGCCCCGAGATCACCTTCAAGAGCAGCGCCGCGTCGGCCAGGTCGTGCGTGAACGGGCCGATCTGGTCGAGCGAGCTGGCGAACGCGATCAGGCCGTAGCGGCTGACGCGGCCGTAGGTCGGCTTGAGCCCGACGACCCCGCAGACGGCGGCCGGCTGGCGGATCGACCCCCCGGTGTCGCTGCCCAGCGACACCGGCGCGAAGTCGGCGGCGACCGCCGCGGCCGAGCCCCCCGACGACCCGCCGGGGATGCGCTCCTCGTCCCAGGGGTTGAGCGTCGGTCCGTAGGCGCTGTTCTCGGTCGACGAGCCCATCGCGAACTCGTCCATGTTCGTCTTGCCGAACAGGATCGCGCCGGCTTCCTTCAATTTCGTGATCACCGTCGCGTCGTAGGGGGGGCGGAACGTCCTGAGCATCCGGCTGCCGCAGGTCGTCGGCTCCCCCTCGACGCAGAGCAGGTCCTTGATCGCGACCGGGACCCCCGCCAGCGCGCCGACCGGTTGGCCCGCCTGACGCCTGGCGTCGACGGCCCGAGCCTGGTCGAGCGCCCGCTCGGGGTCGAGGTGGACGAACACGTTCAGACGCTTGTGCGACTCGGCGCGGTCGAGGTACCGGCGGACGACGTCCTCGCTGCGGACTTCGCCGGCGTTCAATTGCGCCAGCAGGCTGACGGCGGTGGCGTTGTTCATCGAAAAAGGCGTCCTCAAGGCGGATTCTCAGACTCGTTCGGCTCAGTCGAGCACGGCGGGGACCAGGAAGCTGTCTGGGTTCCGCTTGGGGGCGTTGGACAGCGCGGCCTCGCGGGGCAGGGCGGGGCCGCGGACGTCGTCGCGGAAGACGTTGCGGACCTCGACGCCGTGGGCCAGGGGCTCGACGTCCGTGGTGTCGGGCTCCTGAAGCTGGGCCACGAAGTCCACGATCGAATTGAGCTGTCCGGTGAACGTTTGCAGTTCGTCCGGGCTCAGCCGCAGCCGCGCCAGCACGGCGACCTTCGCCACATCGTCGGTCGAAAGCGACATCAGCCTGGTATCTCCCACGTCCTTCAAAATCGGGTCAACGCCGCAACGTCGAGCCAGTCTGACAGATTCCGGCCTGCTGTTCAAGGTTCGCGGACGCCCCGCCGTAGGTGTTCAACCGTAGCGGAGGATTCCTCCATCGGCGTCGAATTGCACCTCGATTCCGTGCTCCTCGTTCCACGGTACTTTGAAGTACTGTTCCACGTGCACTGATTGGTCGAAGCGGCGCGTCGGAACGATCGATCCCTCTCCAACGGCCTCAAGGACCTTCTCGGCGGAGAGCCGCCCCTCGGCGTCTTCATGGGCCGAGCGTTCCTCGTCGGAGCGCCATTGAGGGATCGCCGCGCGCGAAAGACGCTAGCCCGGATATTTCACCGGCCTTGCGGCGGACGACGGATAAGCAATCGCTGCT
>CALCIC010000400.1 GCA_937907405.1 uncultured Isosphaeraceae bacterium
GCTCGATCGGCTGACGAGGCCGACGGCGGCGGAGCCGACGGGCCACGCCGATCAGGACGAGCAGCTTCCGAGCCGTCGGTTCCTCCGGGGGGCCGACTCCGTGAGGGCGTCGGTCTGGATCGTCGCCCGGCTGGCCGAGGGGCTCGATCACGCCCATGCGCGGGGGCTCCTGCATCGCGACCTGAAGCCGTCGAACGTCCTGATCGCGGCCGACGGCACGCCGATGCTGCTCGACTTCAATCTGGCCGTCGACGTCGAACCGACACGCGACGAGGCGGCCGAGGCGAAGATCGACGAGGCGAAGCTCGGCGGCACGCTGCCGTACATGGCGCCCGAGCATCTGGACGCGCTCGACCCCAAGGGGAGCACGCCCGTGGAGGCGGTCGACGAGCGGTCCGACCTGTACTCGCTGGGGCTGATCCTCTTCGAGATGATCGCCGGCGAGTCGGCCTTCGACCCGCCGCCGTCGCGGGCCGCCTCGTTGCAGACTCTGAGGCGGATGGTGCGCGAGCGACGGCAGTCGCCGGCGCCCTCGCTTCGGTCGCGTCGGCCGGACGTTCCGCCCAGCCTCGACGCCCTGGTCTCCCAGTGCCTCGACCCCGACCCCGACCGCCGCCACGACTCAGCCGGCGACCTGGCCGAGGACCTCCGCCGGTTTCTCGACGACCTGCCGATGAAGCACTGTCCCGAGCCCAGCCTGACGGAGCGCGCCGGCAAGTGGACGCGCCGACACCCGGTGCTCTGCGGCTCGACTTCGATCGTCGCGGCGGCCGTGGTCATGATCGTCCTGCTCGGCCTCGCGGCGGTTCAGGCTTACGAGGGCATGCAGGGGCTTCGCTCGCGGCTGAGCCTTCGGATGTTCCAGCGGGACGTTCTGGAATGCCGGTTCTTGCTCAACACCTTCGGCCGCGACGACGCCCTGATCCGCAAGGGCATGGCGCTCGCGGAGGCGACGCTCGACGCGACCCGGACCGGGGGGGCCGACGCGGCGGAAGCCGACGATCAAGGCTCGTCCGATCGCGGCCCCGCCCCCTGGATCTCCAGGCTGGGGACCGAGGAGCGGCGGGAGGTGCAACAGTCGATCATCGAACTGATGATGCAGCTCGAACACGCCCGGGTGGTCCTCGCGAGTCGAGACGGCGACGAGAACACGCGGCGGACGGCCCTCGAAGACGCCGTCGACCGCCTGGATCGGATCGAGACGACGACCGCGAGTCCTCCCTCGATCCTGTTCCGACAACGGGCGAGGTATCGCGCGGCTCTCGGCGACGAGGCGGCCGCGCTCAGCGATCAGAAGCGAGCCGACGCCCGGCCGCCGGTCTCCAGCCACGATTGGACGATGCTCGGCTCGTTTTTGTTCGCCAACGGCGACCCGGCCGGCGCCGAACAGGCGCTCCGCGAGGCCGTCGCCCGCGACGTGACCTCGTTCTGGGCCTGGTTCAACCTCGGCCATTGCCACTTCGAGGAAGGGCGGTTCCTCGAAGCCGTCAGCGATTTCACGGCCTGCGCCGTGGCGCGACCGGAGTTCGCCTGGGCTCACTTCAATCGCGGGCTGGCTCTCGCCCGCGCCGGAAGGCCGCGCGAGGCGAGGGACGCGTTCAGCTCGGCCCTGGCCCGCGACGGCGATTTCGCCGAGGCGTTCGTGGACCGAGGGCTGGTTGAACTGGAACTCGACGAGCCCGCCGCGGCCGAGGCCGACCTTCGTGAGGGGATGAACCGGGGCCGCCGCGATCCGGCCGTGCTGGCGGCCCTCGGCGATGCGCTGACCCGTCAGGGTAAGACCGCCGAGGCCGACCGGCTGTTCAGCGAATGGGTCGACCGGACGCCCGGCGACCCGACCTTCAGGGTCGCCCGGGGGATCACCCGACTGCGAACGGATCCGGCCTCGGCCGCCGCCGATTTCCGCGCGGTTCTCGACGCGCATCCGCGCCACGCCCTTGCGCACTACGGACTTGCCTGCGTCGTCCGCGAGACCGACCGGCCGTCCTCCCTGGCGCATCTCGATCAGGCGATCCAGGCCGACCCAGACCTGATCGACGCTTATGAGCTGAGAGCGCTGACGCGGGCGAAGGAGGGGGACCGAGGCGCGCTGGACGACGTCGACCGACTGGTCAAATCGCCCACGCCTCGTCGGCTGTACAACGCGGCCTGCGCCCTTGCGATCCTCGGCGAGGCGAGCGGCGACCCTCGGTTCCTCGCCCGAGCCGTCGCGATCCTGGGGGCGTCGTTCAAGGCTGGATTTCCGAGCTCGCACGCCGCCGAGGACGTCGACCTGGCCCCGCTTCGCGATCGCGCCGATTACCAGGCTTTGATCGCGCGTCAGTCAGGCGAGGCGGCGCGTTGATCGGCGGCCGACCGGGGGATCAGCAGGCTGAGCGGCGTTTCCAGGCCGTGCGCCTCAAGCAGAGGGGCGTCGGCGAGGATCGCCCGGCTGGGACCGTCGGCGACGACCGCGCCGCCGTCAAGCAGGATCGTCCGTGAGCAGACGTCGAGAACCATCTCCAGGTCGTGCGTGGCGATCAGTTTGGTGGAGGCGAGGCCGGAAATCAACTGGATGAACCGCCGCCGCCCGCGCGGGTCGAGGTTGGCCGTCGGCTCGTCGAGCGCCAGGACCGACGGGCCGCACGCGAGCACGCCCGCCAGGCAGACGCGCTTGCGCTCGCCGAAGCTGAGATGATGGGGCGGACGATCGGCGGCGGCGACGAGGTCGACGCGCTCAAGACACGCGATCGCCAGCCGACGCGCCTCGGCCTTGTCCATCCCGAGGTTCAGCGGGCCGAACGCCACGTCCTCGATCACGCTGGCCGAAAAGAGTTGGTCGTCGGGGTCCTGGAACAGCAGGCCGACCCGGCGGCGGACCTCGACCGCGTTCCGCGCGTCGACTTCAAGACCGTCGATCCAGACGGACGCCGGCCCGCGTCCCTTTCGGCCCGACCAGCCCGCGCCATGGTGATGGTGCGAGCCGGCCGAGGACCGGCGGTCTGGCAACAGCCCGTTCAGGTGGAGCAGGAGCGTGCTCTTGCCCGCGCCGTTGGGACCGATCAGGGCGACCGATTCACCCGCCGCGATCTCGAAGCTCACGCCGTTGAGCGCATGGTTGCCGTCGGGGTAGTGATAAACCAGCCCGCTCACGCGAACGGCCGTCGGATCAGTCGCTGGTTCAGGCGTCGCCACGTGGTCGCGTCAATCTTCCAGGGTTCGAATGGTGCCGTCCCAACCTCGGGCGGACATGGCCGCGTGGACGCGTTCCTCGCGTTCCAGCGCGCGGAGTAAAAGGACGCCGATCAGGGTCGACAACGCGCCGACGCTGAGATCGCGCCCCTGGCGGAACCAGCGCGCCCGGCGGGCCGACCGCATCCGCTCCAGCTCCTCGCGAAGCACGTTGACGTAGCGATCCATGAAGCTGAGCGTGGCCGCCAGGACCGGCGGCATCCCCAGGCGTCGCATCGCCAGCAAGAGCTGCGGCCAGGTCGTGACGTGCACCAGCACCAGCATCATCAAGAAGGCCAGACTGTTCTTGACCAGCAGGTTCAGGACGACGAGCCCCCAGCTCATGTGGGCGCGATCCGCCAGGCCGCCGGCCGTCAGGGCCGAGAGAAAGCCGACCAGCGCCAGAAACCCCAGCCATCGCAAGAACAGGCGGATCGGCGAAGCCCCGGAGACCGCGATCAAAACGGCGAGCGCCAGGCCCAGGCCCCCAAGCAAACGCCAGGCGCCCAGCGGCGTCGCCACCACGGCCACGACGAACGCGACCGCCGCCAGCAACTTGACCCGCGCGTCGAGGCGATGAAGCAAACCGCCGACGGATCGCCGTTCGACTCCGTCAGACTCCATCGAATTCGACCTTTCCGGAGGACGATCCCCGCGGCGCGAAGACCCGGGAAAGCGACCACGCAAACCCGAAGACAGCCAGGGTCCCGGTCAGGCCCGCCAGCGCGGTGGCAAGTTTGATTTGATCGATCGCGGCCATCGGGACCGAGATCGGAAGCTGATAGTCGGGCATGGGGGCGGTCAGAATCGGCGGGGTTTCCTCCTCGGGCAGAAAGCCGAGTTTGCCGCCGACGAATTCCAGGCCGTCGGGCGCCTCGCTGGCGAACGGCGAGAGGAACACGGCCACCCCCAGCGCGATCCCCAGTCCGGCGAGCACCGAGGCCAGCCATCCCGGCCTCATCCCGTGAGCGACCTCGTCCGCGACGGAATCCGGCTCGTCTTCGATCAGGTCGGGACGGGTCAAGAGGATGAACCGGACGACCAGCCCGGTGATGACGGCTTCACCCACGCCGATCACGGCATGAACCAGGGCCATCCAACTCAGGATGCGGAAGAACTCATGCCTGTCGCCGAGGATCGCCAACTCGATCGTGAACGCCCCGGCCGCGAGCAAGACCGAGAACCAGGCCGCGATCATCGCGCCGACCAGGACGCCCCGTCGGCCGCCGATCAGCCGTCGAATCGGCGCGTACACCGCGTGGCCGCCGACGGCGCCGACCAGCCCCATGTTGAGGAAGTTCGCGCCCAGGGCCGTCAGCCCGCCGTCCTGGAACAGCAGGCACTGGACGATCAGGACGGTCGCGATCACCACGGCGCCCGCCCATGGGCCGAGCACCACCGCCGCCAGCACGCCCCCCAGCAGATGCCCCGACACCCCCGGCCCCACCGGGAAATTCACCATCTGGGCCGCGAACACGAACGCCGCCATCATGCCCATCAGCGAGGTCGTCCGCGCGCCGTGCCGCCGCTCGACGGCCCGCAGGCCGTAGGCCAACCCCGCCGCGCCGATCGCCGTCGTCGCGATCGCGACGCGGCTGTCAATCAAGACGTCCGGTATGTGCATGTTCCACCCCGTCCGCGACGGCCCCGCGGCGCCCGATTTCGACCCCTCGCCACCGGCCGATCATACCCGCGATATGGCGTTTGGTCAAAAACTTCATACTGGATTTCGAGAGGAACTTCAGTGGTCGCGGGCGACGGCCGGGAGCAGCGGCCGAGGGCAATCGGGAATCCCCCCGAGCACCCCCTTGAACCTGTCGACGATCTTGGACTGAGCGTCCTCGAACAGCAGTTTCTCGACGTCGGGGAGTCGCTCGGCGCTCAGGGCCAGTCGAGTCGAGATGAAGCTCGGCAGTCCAGGCAGCGGGACGGCCGTCCGCGCGCTGGGCGTTGATTTCCAGATCTCTCGTCCCAGATGCGAGAGAGCGACGACGGCCTCGATCCGCGTCAGGCGGTTCTCGGTCGCCATGTAGGTTCCCTCGCGTCGTTCGTGAATCGAGAGGCTCAGCCGGTAGGGCGCCCGCGACCAGTCGTCGCGCCAGGGGGAGTTCGCGACGACTGGCAGGTAGCCTTTCTCGCCCAGGGTCCCGGTGATCGCCGGGAGCATTGAGGCGTTGTAACCGGCGTCGGTTCCGAAGACGAATTCACCGGCGGGTCGATCGATCAGGATCCCGTGGCGCTCGATCTGGGGGACGACGATCGCGGTCAGTCGCCGCATCACGGCGAGCCTGTCGTCGGCGGGGAGATGGACCGCCAATCCGGCCGCGGCCGCGCATTCGGCGACGGCGTCGACCGGGCGATGCGACAGGGTCGCCGATTCGGCGTCCGCCGTGCCGGAAGTGATCCAGCCGTGCAGCGCGGCCTGGAATTCCGCCTTCGCTTCGGCGGCCGCCGAAGCGAGGTCGTGGTCGGCCCCCACGCGCGCCTGGACGTTCAACCAGTCGCCCAGAACCTTGGCGTCGCGCCCTTCGAGTTTCTCGATCGTCGCGTGAAGGTCGCGCAGGGCCAGCGCGCGGCGACGGCCGCGAAGCGCCCCCTGGTCGTCGTCGTGCGCGGGGACGACCGAAGGGAGATACTCAAGCGCCGTGTCGAGGTCGAGCAACGCCATATCGAACCGACCCGCTTGCTCATAGGCCTCGGACGAGGCGAGCAGCCGATCGATTTTCGAGGCGCGCGCCGCGCGCTCCTGACTGAGGATCAGCCGCATCGCGGCCGTCGAGATCAGGGCGACCGTGGTGAAACCGACCGCGATCCAAACCCAAACGACCCATTGCGGGCGCCCGGCGGGCGTCCGCCGCCAGCCGTCGGAGACCCGGGGCAAAAACGGGACTTCAAGCAGGCGCTTGCAGAACGTGCAACGCACCTGTCGGCCCGACTCGGACCGGCGGACCTTCACGATCTGGCCGCACTCGGGACAGGTGAACTCGCCGTCCATAATCTCGGAGGCTCTCCCGGATTCACTCGCTTCGCGGCGACGCGTCGTCGACGACATACATGAAGTATACCAAACGACGATGGTCGCGGCCGCCTCGATTGGACGAGCGATTCCGGCGCGCTCTCAGACGGCGGGCTGGTTGGTGCAGTGGTTCATGAGCCAGGTGTCGACGTCGGCGAGCATGCCGCTGCTGAGCCGATGGTTGCAGGGATAGGACTGGAAGGCGACCCGCAGCCCTCCCGCTCGGAGGGTGGCGACGTCGCGGCGGGCCCGAGACAGGGGGACGCGACTGTTCCAGGCGCCGTGCACCACCAGGACCGGGAAGTCACGACACGCCCGAAGCCGCCCCAGCGGGCGAAACCCGCCCGGAAGCCATCCATTGATCGCGACCACCCCCGCGAACCGATCGGGGAACGTCAGTCCCAGTCGGTAGGCCACCGCCGCCCCCTCGCCGCAACCGACGAGGAAGATCCGCTCGGAGTGAACGTGCAACAGGCTCCGGGTCTGGCGAATCCCCGTGAAGACCCCCTCTTCCAGGCGGTCGATCGGGTCGGATTCCGGCTCGAACAACGACCGACGCACCGACTCGACCTCGGACGGCTGAGGTCGAACCCGAAAACCATTGCGGTCGGGAAGCTCGAAGTCCGGCCCCCAGCCGAAGCCGGAAGGTCGGTCCCGCTTGACCACCGGCGCCGGCCCCCGGAGTCCCAGGCCGACGTAGTTTCGCCAACTTAACGCGGGCATCGCGTTGACCAGTTGGTCTTCGTCCCCCCCCCGCGCATGCAACAGGACCAAGAGCGGGTACGCATAGTTGGGCTCGTACTGCCTCGGGATGAATCGCGCTTCGACCAAGGGCGAAGTGCGTCCCGTCGCCGAGGAGCCCTGTGCATCAATCCGGTCTTGGGCCATCGCAAAAACCTCACTGGACAAGACTTCCGAGGAGTCGATCAACGCATGGGTGTATCGGCGATGACCGGGGAGGAAGCCGTCGCTCATCCTCACAGCCTGAGAGCCTCAGACCAGGAAAGCATAGCCACGAGCTTACCATCCTTCAACAAACCGCCTAGCTATTTCCAATTTTGTCTCAAGTTTCCTGGATTGCGATCCGAATACGCGCCGAATCGTTGAAATCTGCTAGGGTTGTGGCGGTTGCCATCAATCCAGAATTTGGGAGTTCTGCGCGATTGAGGATGCTTTCTGGTGAATGCATGGCTGCTGTGAACGTGGCGACCCGTTTCGAGCGGCCGCCATGCCGGATGAGCGAGGGGGGTTGGAGTCATTCCTTTAGATGTACTGCTTGATAAAGTCGCCGACCTTCTTGGGAAAGACCTTGAGCTGGTGGCTGAAGCTGTTGTCCGTCTTGAGGGGGGGGCGTCGGAAGAGTTTTTTGGTCGGCGCGGCGACATGGCCTTGCGCGGCCTGAGCGGCGGCCTGGGCTCGCCTGGTCTTGGCCGGCGAGGGGAGGTTGACGCTCAGGAGTTGGTCGGGGGGCGGCGTGTTCGGGACGTAGGAGGTGCCGTCGCTGCCTAGCAGGCGGAGCTTGATCGGGGCCGAGCTGGCCACGTTGTTGTTTTTGAACGTCTCGTTGAGCACGTTCTCGGGATCGGCGACGACCACGATCTTGCCCATGCCGACGCTGTCGAGGACCACGCCGTCGGGGAGCCGGCTGGGCAGCGTGAGTGTCTGATTGATCGGTTGGCTGTAACCGGGGGCGAGGTTCGGGATGGTGGCGTCGCCCAGGAAGATCGACCGGGTGGTGTTTCCGCTGGGGCCGACCAGAAGGAACCGGACCTGGAACGGGCCGGGGTCGGCCTGGCCCATGTTCTGCACGGTGGTCTGGACCTGAAAGCTCTTGCCCCAATTGAGCTCGCCGTTGAGGACGTTGACGGTGCCGGCGGCCAGGTCCGGCAGGGCGCCGTAGTCGGGCGTGGTCACGGTGCCGTCGGCATTGACCGGCAGGTTGATGGTGACTGCCGTCTGGTCGACGCCGACGCCGCCGGTCGCGAGGTGGGGTGAGACCGGGTTGGTTTTGAAATCCCCGTCGGGCAGGACCGAGAGCGTGTACTGCGTGGTTCCGCTCAGGAGCAAGGGGGGGATCGCCGGCAACGTGATGTGGGTCTCGACGTTCGCGGTCTGCCAGGCGGCGACGGCCGGGACGTTGAGGCTGCCGATCGTCACGTCCGAGCCGGACCCCTGGAGGATGCCGACGGGAGTGAGCACGATCTGCGCTCGAGTGGCCGGGGCGACGCCGTAAGACGCGTTGGAGATCTGCGCCGTCACCGAGAGCGACTTGCCCCAGGTTGCGGTGCCGGGGAAGACGCCGACCGACGCCGTGACGAGATGGGCGGGCTGCGCCGGGGCGATCTGGATCAGCGACTGATCGTAACCGGGGCCCACGCCGGAATTGTTCCGCTCGTTGCTCTCGGCCACGCTCCGTTGAGAATCGACCTTGAGGCCCAGGCGGACGACCCCGTTGGCGTTCATCCCCGGAACCGGACTGGTGGGAAGCTGAACGGTGGTGGAGAACGGCACCGACTCGCCGGCGGCCAAGCCCTTGGGGATCGTCACCTCGCCCAGATACACCGAGTACTTTGTGATGTTGTTCCGTCCGCTGGCGTAGATCGCGACGTTGAACGGCGAATCCGCGTCCCCCGTGCCCTGGTTGGTGATCTGGCCGGACGCCGTGACCGAGTCCCCCCAGTCGGCGTTCTGGACCGTGACGAAGGAGGACCCTACCAGGTCGGGCAGGCCGTGCGGGGCCCCCGACAACAGCTCACGCTTCTCCAGGGAGTCGTACCGCAAAATGATCGGTCCGCGCCCCCAGGCGCGCCGACGTCCCTCGGATCGCCGCTTCTGAGACATGGTAGTTCTCCTCCGTTGAGAACCGATACGCCGTGATTCGTCCCCTCGCTCGGTCGGCTCGTCGCGGCATGCTGGACGTTCCGATTCGTCGGGAAATCGAGGCGGCGGTCGCAATTCGAATTGGACCCTTCCTTGGGCTGGGGGCAAATTAACGAGGACGGCCGGCAAGGTCAAGACGGTTCGCCCCCCACGATCGAGAGGGGCGCGGCGGTCTGCCCCTGTCGGCCGGCTCGATCGACGATCCGACAGCGCAGGTCGGTTTTGCACCTCTCGCCGCGGCGATTCGCCGCGGCCGTCGAGCGCGTCGGAGCGGTTCGGCGTCGCGAGGGGGACGACTCGGCTCGAACGAGGGACTCGACGCGTCGGCCTCGTTGTGATACCAAATCTGAGAAGGAACGCGGCTCGATCGCGGCCCGTCGAGGTGGATCGACGGCCGCGGGGCGGGGCGAAGAGTCGGCGCGGGGCGTGGTGGCGAGGAGCGGGGGTCAAGGTTGACGGAGCAGCTCGTTGGACAGCTCGGGTACATTGGGATCGCCCTGATCCTGGTTCTCGGCGGCCTCGGCCTGCCGATCCCCGAGGAGGCGCCGGTCCTGCTCGCGGCCATCCTGAGCCGCAACGGCCGGATGTGGGGGCCGTTGGCGTTCTCGACCTGCCTGGCCGGCGTGCTTCTTGGCGACTTCATCGTCTACTTCCTGGGCTACTACTTCGGCGAGCGGGTGCTCAGCCTGCCGCTCACCCGACGGCTCTTGACCCGCGCTCGCGAGGCGCAGATCAAGGGCTACTTCCACCGCCACGGCTTCAAGATCCTGATCCTGGGCCGGTTCGCGGTCGGCTTTCGGACGGCCGCCTATCTGACGGCGGGGATTCTCAAGCTTCCCCCCTTGAGGCTGCTGCTCACCGATCTCGTGGCGGCGCTCCTGAGCACGTCGCTGATGTTCGGGCTCGGCTACCTGTTCGCCCATCAGATCGAGAAGGGGATCCACGACCTCCAGCAGTGGGTGGCGATCGGCATCGCGGCCGGCATCGCCGGATGGCTGTTGTACCGCCACTACAAAGGGCATCAACGCGCGGGGCTTCCGGTCGGTCCGCCGGTCCTCGTGGGAGACGATCTGCCGCTCCCCCCCGACGACCTGGCGATCCAGGAAAAGTCGCCGTCGCCGCCGAAGCCGCTCGCCGAGCCGTCCGAACCGATCGGGCCGAAGCCGCCGAAGCCCGAGCCGGTCGAGCCGGCGCCGCCCCAGGGGGGGGACGATCGACTGCCGAGTCCCGAATCCAGGGGCGGGTTCGCGACCCCCGAGCCGGTCGTCGGCCCGCGCTGAACTCGACCCCCTTCGAGCCGTCGGCGACCGATTTTCCTGATCGTCGCGAGAAAGCTTAAAGTCGAGTTGACCGTCGCTGGACTTCATGGTAGTTTGCCGCCCGTCTCAGCCCACGTGTGATCGTGGATTGAAGACGCGTACCAGTCTCTGAAGCCCGTGCTCGCCCGATGAGGGAGCCGTCGATCGTCAGTCGAGGACCGTTCCGCCGCTCGGTAATGTGAGACGAGCCGCGTTGGTTCGAGCCGGCGAATTCGACTCGAGGACGGGTGTTTCAGAGGGGGAGTCGGAGTGGCGACCGCTGATTCGACTTCTTCCACCCGCGTTCGACGACGCAAGGCCCGCGGGTACCGTCCGGAGACGTTCTCCGGCCGGCGAGTTACGGATTGACTCGCATGGGGAGGCGCGTGATGCGACGAGCCTCCCGGATCAACCCTGGAAGATCGACTCGAATGAACAAAATTTCCTATGCTCTCGCTTTGGGGGCTGGACTTGTGTTGAGCTCGGCCGCCCCGGCCTTGCACGCAGCCCCGATCGTCCAGAACCTCGCCGCTCCCGAGATCTCCGCGGCGCAGTTCAACAGCCTGTTCAAGCCGATCGACGGCGCGGCGCCCCTGACCTCGGCGTACCAGTTCATGGGGACGCCGGTCACCGGGATCGTCGAATCGCAGGTGCTGGAAGGGACCGGCGCGTTCGCCGGGCTCTACGCCTACGCCTACCAGTTCGGCGTCAACAACGTCAACGACGTCAACGGCGAGCCGACCTCGGTCAACAGCGCCTCGCTCCAGTTCAACGCCACCCCGGCCCCGGCCGACCTGCTCGGCACCGGCGGCCTCGGCAGCTCGGTCTTCGTGGTCAAGGACGGCAAGGTCGGCAGCCTCGACCTCCCGGCCGCCGCCCCGGGCAGCGTGATCCAGACGCCGACGTCGATCGCCTGGCTCCCCGGCTCGCAGACCGGCGCCCTGACGTTCCAGTACCTCGATCCGGCCAAGAATTCGGGCCCGCTCGGCGCCGGCGCCACCAGCGGCACGATCGTCGTCTTGACCGCTCATCCGTACACCACCAAGCCGGTCAGCGTTCAGAACGCCAACCCGCAGATCACCTACCCGGCGGCCTATTCGGCCGAGGGGGGGCCGATCCAGGAAGTCCCCGTCCCCGAGCCGTCGACCGTCCTCGCCTGGGCCGGCATGATCGGCGCCGCGGCCCTCGTCAAGCGGGTCCGCAATCGCCGCGACGCCGCCTGACGATCGGATCGACGCGATCCGACCGAATGCGGTCGCGCTCTCGCCCGCATGATTCGTATAGAAGTCACACGGCCCCTCGCGACGCTGCCGCTCGCGAGGGGCTTTGGGTTTCGAACGCCGCGTCCGCTGTTAGAATTCGCCGCCTCATGCGATACTGAGGACGAAGCTCGGCGCCGTGCCGGAGTCGCTGTCGATCCGACCGAAGGCGGTGGCGGAGGCTGATGGATGAATCCGACCCCGAGGAGCAGGCTCCTCCACCTCGCGCGCCTGCTCCTGCTCGGAACGGGCTCCGCCCTGATCCTGGCGATCCTCCTTCTGGCCGGCGATCTGATCGGGTTCATACCCGAGAAGGTCCGCAATCGCTGGCTCGAGTGGACCTTCGCGGCCGTCCTGGCCGGCTACGCTTCGGTCGTCGCCTGGGTCGCCTGGCGGGGAGCTGGAACCGGTCCCGCCGCGCGATGGTCGCGGAGGCTCGACCGCCTCGACGCGTTTTCCCGGGCTATGCTCGGGACCTGGCTGTTCCGGGCGCTCGCGGCGGCGGCGGTCGTCTGGCTGGCGACCTGGCTCCCGCACTATCTATACTGGCCCTGGGGCCGCGACGCCGACGCCTACGCCGAGATCGCCCACGCCTGGGATGCGGGGGTGCTCCCGTATCGCGACATCCGAGAATACAACTTTCCGGGGCACCTCTACCTGCACTGGATGCTCGGCAGGCTGTTCGGTTGGGGCCGCCCCTCCCTTTAT
>CALCIC010000401.1 GCA_937907405.1 uncultured Isosphaeraceae bacterium
GGGAGAAGGGATTCGCGCCTCATCCAGCAAAACAGCGCAACACCAAAACTCGCGCTTCGGGCTGACGATCTAATCCCGCCGTCGCCGTCGACGGCGTCATAATCAAAAGTGTCGGGTCGTCAGCCCCCCGGAGAAGGGAATTCAGATCACCTGTCCTCGCCTGGCGGCTTCACGCCGTCCTTCAGCGGGAAGACGACGTCGCCCTGGTTGTTCCAATTCACGTTTCGCAGGGCACGATCATCGACGCCGTTCGGACCGACGCTGTAGAGCAACATGCAGCCGTCGGTCGGCTTCAATTCTTTTCCCTCCTCGGAGGGATTCATGTGCACGAGTGTATCAAAAACCCCCAACGGCAGCAGACGCTGCCCGTTGGATGGAATGTAGCCGAAGGGTTTGGAGCTGTAGACGTCCAGCGGCCAACCCTCGGTTTCGTTTTCAACGGGAGGCAGATCGGCGAGCGACCGGGGCAGCGCGCCGTCATGCTGGACCTGCCAGAGCCGAAGGCCGAAGATCAGGTCGAGCGCGCGACGGGCGACCTCGTTGTCGAGGTCCCGCGATCCAGCGTTGACGACCCATCCCCACGGCGCATGTTGGGTCAAGCGGGTCGTGTCCGACAGGAGTTGGAGTTCCTCGGGGAGGATCGTTCTGGTCCTACCCCCTTCCTCGACGTCCAGCCCTGGCCAGCGATAGGGGGGAGACGGCCGGTCTGCGGGGGGGGTGGGGATGGGGTTCCGCTCCAGATTCTGGATCGTCGCGGCGGCCAGCAGTTCGGAGACCTTGCGGACACGGACGATTTCCCAGGGGGTCGTCTGAAGGTCGAATTGCAGCTTGGTAAGCGGGTCTACCTTCTTCTTCGCGCCGTCGGCCTCTTTGAAGAAGAGATTGTCGGCGAGGTCGTCGCGCGGCATCGCCAGCGTGTTCTGGAAGACCAGGGCGGCGCTCCGCGCCTGATCGGCGGGGCTCGCGAGGCTGGGGAGGTCCTTCCAGGCGGAACGAGCCGCTTCAAGAGTCGCGGCCGTCTGCCGTGCGTCGGCCGCCCAGTTCATCGCCAGCCCGAGAGCGAAGGACTCGATCTGGCGGTAAGACCAGGGCCGGAACTCGTGTGAATACTGCCGGGCCATCCGCAGCAGCGTCTCGATCTCGGTCCAGGCCCCTTCCAGGTCGCCCCTGGCGCAGCGCGCGCGGGCGGATACCGCTGGCGGGTGCGCGAGCGTCGATAGTGGCGGCTCGCTGATTGTTGCGAATTCCGTCGTCTTGCGGAGGTCGTCGTACCGACAGGCCGGCTTCCTCGCCGCTTCCCTCAGCGTCACCAGCGCGGGTTCGATCCGGTTCAGCCAGTCGGTCAGAACAGGATTCTTATTGTCCCATTCACCTGCGACGAGACTCTGAACGTTCCACCACGGTCGTGATTCGATGCGCAGGGCCGGCAATGGCGACCTGGCCAACAGCCGCGCGGCCTCGCGATAGAGCGGGGCCGCGTTGTCTTGCTCGGCGATCGGCCCGGCGATCCGGTCGAACTGGAAGATCCGATTCGCCTCGAACGGCGAGAGCGTCGGCACCCCCCAGGCCCGATCGACGATGTACGCCGACGACAGACCGGCCAGGGCCAACGTCGAGTACAGCCCCAGCCGCGCCCACTTCGCGACCCCCGGCCGGTCGAGCAGCCAGTCGCCGCTCCAGGCCCAGCTCACGGCCAGCAGCGCGATTGCGACATGGACCACGTGCCAGGGATAGAAGGCCCCGGCGGCGAAGAGGGCGCCGAGCGGCAGGTAGATGAGGACGCAGACGATGAACGCGATCAGCCCGGCCGTGATCCCGCGCCGGAACGCCATCCCGCAGAGGACCGCCGCCGCGAAACCGATCGTCAGCGCGCTGGCCGCCCAGAAGATCACGCTCGCATAACCGACCCACGGCATGTTCGGCGGCGGGTTCCCGGGCGGACGCCCGAGTGGGACGCTGGCGACCCACCAGACCACGGCGGCGACCAGCCACCAGATCAGCACCTTGATCGTCCAGACCACCCCCGGCCTCGCGCCGTGCTGGAGCAGGAACCGATGCGTCCGGCCTCGATTTTCACCGTTGAAGGCGCTCGCGCCGGTCACGATCGCCGTGATTCCCATGCTGAAGTAGACCCAGAACGACACCTCGCTGGGCAGGCTGTTCATCGCAAGAGCCAGCGGCGCGACGACGCCTACGGGGATCAGCACCCAAAGCGCCGGCCGCACCTCGCGGAGCGTCTCCCAGACGATGCGGGGCACGGAGTATTGCCAGATCCGAGACGGCCGCCGCGGCGCGAATTCGATCTCGATCAGATCCGGCGGCATCGGCGCGTACAGACGCCGACCCGGCCGGACCCGCCGCAGATACTCCCAGCGCGGCGGCCCTCCCAGGTGGAACGCCAGGGCCGAGGCCGCCGTCGTCGCCAGCGCGACGATCAGCAGCGGCGCCGCCTCCTTGAGAGTGGGTGGATCGTCGTTCAGGTCCACCAGCGCCAGCAAGCTGACGCTCAGGCCGGTCATCCCCAGCACCGCCGCGAACAACGCGTTGCTCAACAGCGACGAGCAGAGCAAGCCCCAGCCCATCGCGGTCAAACACAGGCCGATCGCCGCAAAGCCGGCCGTCCGCCATTCCGGGGACGCGCCGCCGAAGCCGAGCGCCCCCAGCCAGAGCAAGCCCCCCAGCGCGGCCGTCGTGGCGACCGCGAACGTCGCCTTGGCCGTCCAGACCCGCCAGCGCTCGACCGGAATCGCGTCGAGGAGCCCGAGCGTCCGGTTCTCCCGCTCCCCCGCGAACACCGCCGCGGCGATCAGGAACAGGTACATCATCGTGACGACCAGTCCCACGTGGGCGTTCCCCCCCGCACGCACCCCGTCGCCCCAATACAACCAGACGAACGCCGGCAACGTCAGCCCCCCCGCGGCGAGCAGCCCCCACACCGGCCAGACCTGCCGCGCTTCCTTCCACCACAATCGCGCGATCATGTGATCCTCCTTTCGGATCAAGAAACGAGGGGGCCGTCAGGCGACGTGGGCCGATCCCACGCGCGAGGTCGGCTCGGGGCGTCGGCCGCGCATGTAGCCGATGTAGACGTCCTCAAGGCTGGGCGACTCGATCTGCAACGACTCGACCCCCGGAAGGGCGCGGACGGCCTCGCAGGCCGCGCGGTCGCGGGCGCGGACCAGCCAGCGCGCCTGACGCGGCGCGTCGGCGGCGTCGATCAACTCCATCGCCAGGCCCGAAGGGGGCGCCGGGTCGTGGTCGCGGGACTGGAAGTTGACCGCCAGCGAAAACGTATGCGCCCGCAGGTCGTCGAGCGGCTCGGACAGGATCAACTTCCCTTGATGCAAGAGCGCCACGTGGCTGGCGACCCGCTCGACCTCGGCGATCTGGTGGCTCGACAGCAAGACCGTCTGGCCGTTGGCGGCCAGGTCGACCATGCTTTCGAGGAACTCGCGGCGGACCATCGTGTCGAGGCCCGACGTCGGCTCGTCGAGGATCAGCAGCCTTGGGGCCGAGGCCAGGGCCAGCGACAGCGAGACCTTCGCCCGCATCCCCTTCGAGAGCGCCTTGATCTTCCGGTTGGGGGGAAGGCCGAAGCCCTGGGTCAGCTCGGCGTAGCGGATCTGATACGCGCCGGTCCCGGTGACGGGCTCGGGGTGGAAGCCGGCGGCGAACCAGCCGGCCTCGGCGACGGTCATCCAGTCGTAGAGCGCCGGCTGCTCGGGGACGTAGCCGACCCGGCGGCGGATCGCCAGGCCGTCCCGTTCGGGGTCGAGCCCCAGAACCCGGACCGCGCCGCCGTCGGCCCTGATCAGCCCCAAGAGGATCGAGAGCGTCGTCGTCTTGCCCGCCCCGTTCTCGCCCAAAAGGCCGAAGACCGCCCCCTCGGGGACCTTGAGCGAAAGCCCGTCGAGGGCCGTCTGATCGCGGTAGTGCTTGCTGACGTTCTCAATCGAGATCGTCGCGTTCGGGTCGTTCGTCGTCGTCGTCATCACGCCCCCCTCCCGTTCGGCTCGCCGGCCGCGTCGCGGGCCCTGGCCCATTCCTCGTGAAGGATCGTCTCGATTTCGGCGGGGTCGAGCCCCGTCCCGCGCGCCTCGTCGATCGCCCCCCGGAGCCGACCTCGGACGTAGACGCTCCGCGCCGCCCGACACTTCTCGGGCGCCCCCTCGGCCACCTGCAACCCCGTCCCCCGCACCGGCTCAAGCAGCCCCTCGGCCTGCAAGTCCCGGTACGACCGGGCCACCGTGTTCGGGTTCACCACCAACTGCTTCGACAACTCCCGGACCGACGGCGCCAGCTCCCCCGGCCGCAACACGTCGCCGGCGATCGCGAACTTGATCCGGTCGGAGATCCGCCCGTAAATCGGACGGCCGTCCGACTCGCTCAGATCGATCAGGATCATGCGAGCCTCCTAGTGCTATAGCGAACTAGTACAGTATTCGCAAAGTTCTGACGTTTGTCAAGAGGAGGGCTGGAAGTTGGAATGGAACTGTCGTCGCGGGGGAGGATGAGGGGTCGGCTGCTTGGGCCGAGGCGGATCGTCGGGATGACGTTGATCGCGTCGTCGATCTTGTCTGGTCCTCATGCCCTTTCGTTCCGTGGACCGCTGGGGGCTCTTCCACCAATTCCCGACCGGCGTCGCGACAAGATGATCTTGAGCGACGCACTCTTAAATGGGGGAAATGGGAGGTTTGGACAGGGCGTCGTTCAACCGATTCACCATTCTTGACTGGTTTGGATTCTTGGACGGGTTAAATTCTAAATGTGTTCATTTCTGGATTGATACTTGCGGTCCAGGAGACGCTTGCGGATCACGAGATATGCTGGACCGCCGAGCGTCTTGAGTATCTTTTTGCCCTTCCAGGCGGCCGATTGCTTGAACAAGGAGACGGACGAGCCGGCCGCGATCGCTGCGGCTTGCTCGGGCGCCATCCCTCGATAGATCGTGTACCGACCGAGGACATGGCAATTCTGAACCGACGAGACCCGGGTCGTCGGCTCGGAATTGAACAAGTGGGTATAGCCCTCTTCGCTCGCGGCCTCGGCGACGCGTCGCGCATAGTACCCGCCGGGCACCGACGCGCTGGTGACGGGCTCGCCCAGGATCTCGGAAAGGACCGCGCGGCTCCGCCGCCACTCGTCGAGAAGTTGGATTCTGGAACAATTCGCCATCCGGGTCGGGTGGCTGCACGAGTGGCTGCCGATGCGGTGGCCCCGGCGGGCGAGGTCGCGGATCTGGCCTCGGTCGACGAATCCGGGCGTGCCGATATAGTCGACTGTGATAAAGAAATGGCCATGCCAGCCACGCCGCTCGAGCTCATCGGCGATCACCGTCGCGGCGCTGAGGCCGCCGTCGTCGAAAGTGAGAATCAGTGGGTGCTTATGTGAATTGGGACGGCTCGTGTACGATTGGGGCAGGATGCTCGGCGCGACCTGGGCGGCGGCGCCGACCGCGTCCAGATGCGAGCGGAACTCGTCGCGGCCGAGCTTGTAACGCGACGCGCCGCCTCCTCGGAAGCCGCTGGCGTCGTCGTCGCCGTCCACCACGTCGTGATACAACAACGCCAGCGTCATAAGGCTCTCCGTCGAGTTCGAGCTCGCTTCCGCCAGCGGAGATAAGCGGACATCCAGGGCTGCCCCCATTCGCGGGTCGGCCTCCCCGTCGTATTCACCGGTGAGGCGACGCCCTCGTCTATCTCGATCAGCTTCGAGCGGAGCGACTCCAGATTATCGATTACGACCTTATTCTGAATTAATATATGTGAGTCTCTAAGCGAGTCGAATTCACAGCGATAGTGGCCGAAGACGGGGCCTGTGTCGATCCCCTCGTTGATGCGCAGGAGCGTCATGCCGACATTCGCGTCGTCCCCTTCCGCCAGCGCCCAGAAGCAGCCGTGGGCATTACGGTAGTCGGGGCAAATGCCGGGATGCATCACGAACGTGCCGTGACGAGGGATGGTGAAGATTCGCTTGCTGAGCAAGGACTTGCATCGCGCGATCACGAGGTCGGGCGCCCGATCGCGGAGGAAAGCCTCGACCTCGGCACTATTGGGCGATTGGGTCAGGAGGAGGGCGGGCGGCGACGGGGCCGGGAAAGCCGCGCGCAGTCGATCGAGCGTCGCGGCTTCCCATGCACGATCGGTCGCGGCCAACCGCGCCCGGTAGTAGAGACGGAATGCGAGCACGTCGAGAAACCGGTACGGACCGCTGCGCCGCCATTCCCGGCGAATGCGCTTCCAGAGCCGACTCTTGGGCTCCTCTATGGCGACCACCGCGATCAACTCGGAGAACGACGCGAGCCAGAGAGCCAGACCCTCGCCGTTGAGATCGTCGCCTTTATGGTGGATCAGCGCGGTTTTAATATCCGGATCTCTCCGCGATGCAACTGCGGGGCGGTCGGCCAAAATGTATTAAGTTATTAAGACGAATCAAAAACACCAAGAATTCGGACTGGCTGCAAGAATCAGAGTATTCTGGATTCGGTTCGCCGGCCTGACCCGTTTGATTTCTCGACAGTGCCGATCCCTGGCCTAAGCACAGGGCCGAACGGCCCAGACGTTCGGAGCCACCCTTAGCCGCCGGAAATCCATGGCCGAGCGTCGGGAGCCTGGATCGTGCGGCGATCTTCACTCTTTTGGATAGAATCCCAGGAACTTATGGAGAATTCAAGTCGCTTTGCGTGTTTTTTTCACGAGCCAAACATTTTGGTGGGCTCGGGTGCGACACGCCCCCGACGGCCGGCGCGCCGAGTCGCGCGGCCGTGAGGCGGGGGCTCGTCAGGAGGTCTTCTTGCGGGCCGAGGCGAGGGCGAGGAGGCCGTACGAGGTGACGAGGTTGGCGTCTCCTTCCATGAAGCCGTCGGCCTTGTTGACCCACTCGCCGTTGGGGCCCTGGCGCTTGGCGAGGGCGGCGGTCAGGTCGGCCCGCCAGTCGTGGGCGACGCCCGACGCGTCGGTGATCGAGTCCTCGCCGAGGACCGAAAGGGCCTTGCCGAAGACCTGGTAGTAGTAATACAGGCCGCGCTCGCCCAGTCCGGGGTTCTCGTCGAGCGTGTAGTGCTTCTTGATGTATTCAAGGGCCGCCCGGGCGCGCGGGTCGTCGGGGGTGAGGCCGGCGTAGATCATGCTCTTGAGGCCCGCGTAGGTCATCGACGCGTACGACCGCAGGCCGCCGTCGTCAGTCGGGCCGGCGACGCTGGTTCCGCCGTTGGCCGCGGTGTAGATGAAGCCGCCGTCGTTGATCTTCTTCGCCCACGGCTGGTCGTTGAATTCGCTGTCCAGGTTCTGGCACCGCGAGATGAAGATGAGCGCCTTCTTGAACGCCGGGTCGTCCGGGGGGACGCCCGAGTCGTGGAGGGCTTCGAGCATGAAGGTCGTGTTCGAGAGGTCCGGCCGGCTGTTCTTGCCGCCGTATCCCGCGCCGCCGTAGAACGAGTCGTCGGGGGACTTCCCTTCCCCCTCGTCCCACTGCTTGCCCTTGAGGAACGCCTGCGCGCCCTTGATTACGGCGTCGTACTTGCCGTTGGCGTTCGCCTGGTGGAAGGCCGCCAGGGCGATGGCCGTGGTGTAGTTGGCGTGAGGAGCGTCGGGCAGCCCCCCCTCGGGCTTGACGAACGTCTCCAGGTAGGCCAGGGCCTTGACGACCACCGGCTCGGCCGGGGTGGCCCGGCCCGATCGCAACAGGGCCGAAACCGCGAGCGCCGTGATCCCCGGCTCCTTGCGATCGGCCGACCAGGTGCCGTCGCTCGCCTGTCGGGACTTGAGGAACCGCGCGGCCTTGTCCATCACCGCGGCGGCGTCGACGGCCGCCGCCTGGCCGAACCCATGTCGGGGGACCGTCGCCAAAGCGAGCGCCCCGGCCGCCGTGCTCAGAAACGATCGACGATTGCTGATATTCATGGACAGGTCGCTTTCGTGGTCGGAGAAACGCGACGGCGATCATGCCGTGGCCGCGCGGGAGCCTACGCCAACGAGCAACTCGCATGCCGGCGGCCGGCAGCCGCCTCACTCCCTTATTCTACTGCGTTTGCGACCGTCCCGCCGCCGGAAAGGCCGACGTCGCGGACATCGGCGCGCCGCCGCTGGACAATCCTTGGCCGCCCGACCGATGCCGACGACCACCCCTGAGAGCCCTTGAGAATTCTCATTTTGAGAGAGAATCGCGATCAGATTGAGGGCCGCGAGACGTTGAGAATGCGTCCGGAACGCGACGAGACGGCTGCAAGGTTGCGTGGGAGCGACGAATCAACCCGATTTGGTGACCGACGGTGTGAAGGATCGACGGCCGGCGGGTCGGTTTCCACGTCGGAACGGCTCCTGCTTTTGATCTCCTTCCGTTCAGGCCGACCGACTAAAAACCGAAACTAAAGCTCATCATCAAAAAGACCACTGCAATGAACAACTTCACCAGCTTCGACTCCTCGCCCGACGTCGCTCAACTCCTCCCTCCGTTTCGTCTGGTGGGCTCGATCTACGAGACGATCGGCAAGCGGGCGCTCGATCTGGTGTTGGCCTCGTCGGCGCTCCTGGTGTTGTCGCCGTTGTTCATCGCCGTCGCCTGGCTGATCCGGCTGAACGACGGCGGCCCGGTGTTCTTCCGGCAGAAGCGGCACGGCAAGGACGGCGCGACGTTCTTCATGTACAAGTTCCGGTCGATGAAGGTCGCCGCCGAGGCCCAGAAGGCCGCTCTGCTGGCCGACAACCAGCACGGCCGCGACGGGGTGACCTTCAAGATGAAGTCCGACCCCCGGATCACCCGGGTCGGCCGCTGGCTCCGCCGGACCAGCCTCGACGAGCTGCCGCAGCTCTGGAACGTGGTCCTGGGCGACATGAGCCTGGTCGGCCCCCGCCCCCCGGTCCCGACCGAGTACGCCAAGTACAACGACTATCAGAAGACCCGGCTCGCCGTGACCCCGGGCCTCACCTGCCTCTGGCAGATCCAGGGCCGGGCCGAGATCGCCTTCGAAGGCCAGGTCGAACTCGACCGCGAGTACGTCGCCCGCCGCTCGCTGCTGCTCGACCTCAAGATCCTGGCCCTGACCATCCCGGCCGTCGTCTCCGGCCGCGGGGCGTACTGAATAGCTTCGAAGCGCGTGGCCAAGGCCGAAAGGTCGGCTGATCTGGTTGCGTTGTCCGGTATTCCGCCGTACAATAGGCTTCTGGCTTGGTGAAGGAGGCCATCTCATGCCAAGGGAATCGCACCGCACATCGCGAATCGAAGCGCGCATATCCCCTGATGCGTTGCAGGTCCTCAAACGCGCGGCCGAACTCCAGGGGCGCAGCCTGAGCGATTTCGTCGTGGCCGCCGCCAGCGAAGCCGCCCGACGAACGATCGAGGAGTCCCACCTGATCCGCCTCTCGATCGAGGACCAGGCGCGCTTCGCCGATCTGTTGCTCAATCCGCCGGAGCCTTCGCATGCGCTCCGGCGCGCCAGGGAAGCCCACGGCCGTCTGGTGCGGGAGCGGTGAGTCAAGCCTTCGTCATCGAGCTACTTGGCCCGCGGCACGACAAGGCGGGCTTTTCCAGCGGCGTTGAAGCCCTTGACCGCTACTTGCGGACGCAGGCCACTCAGGATATCCGCCGCCGGGTCACGGCCTGCCATGTCGCCGTCGACGCGCCGGGAGGCAAGATAGCCGGATACTACACGCTCGCGGCTGGCGCCGTGCTCCTGCGCGACCTGCCCGAGTCTCTTGCCAAGCGGCTGCCGCGCTACCCGACCGTTCCGGTGGCTCGGCTGGGGCGGCTCGCCGTCGATACGGCTTATCGCGGTCGCAAGCTCGGCGGCGCCCTGCTGTGGGATGCCGGAATGAGGGCGCTCCGATCCGAGATCGCCGCTTTCGCCCTGGTCGTCGATGCCAAGGACGAACAGTCGGAAGCATTCTACCGACATCACGGCTTCATCCCCTTCGGCGGCCCGGACCGACAGCTTGTCCTGCCGCTCGCCACGTTCGCCAAAATGTGACTGAGAGCGGCATTGATTCGGCCAGTGCAACGCCTTTATGAGCTCATCCTGTTCGACGGAGCAGTCTGAATCGGACGTTGTTCGCAGACAATGGCTTACGAGGTCAGCGCGGCGAGCATGCTTTCGGGGGCGGCGGCGTATTCGAGGGGTTCCATGGTGTAGCTGGCGCGCCCCTGGCTGAGGCTGCGGACGGTGGTCGAGTAGCCGAACATCTCCTTGAGCGGGGCGCGGGCGTCGATGACCATCAGTTTGCCCCGGGTCGAGGTCCGGTCGATCAGGGCGCGGCGGCTGGCGAGGTCGGCCGTGATGTTGCCCAGATAGTCCTCGGGGGTGACGACTTCGAGCCTCATGATCGGTTCGAGCAGGACCGGGCCGGCCTCCTCGATGGCCTGGCGGAGCGCGTCGGAGGCGGCGAACCGGAACGCCAGGTCGCTGGAATCGACCTCGTGATAGTCGCCGTCGACGAGCGTCACCTTGAGGTCGACCAGCGGGTAGCCGGTCTTGCCCCCGGACTTCGCCTCCTCGCGGAGGCCCAGCTCGATCGCCGGGACGTACTCGCCGGGGATCACGCCCCCCTTCATCTTGTTGACGAAGTTGAGCGTCGGCGCGCCCTTGGGCTGGACCTCAGGCTCGACGTCGACCTTGATCTTGGCAAACAGGCCGGTGCCGCCGGTCTGGCGGACGCAGGCGCCCGCCACCCGCTTGACGGCCTTCTTGATCGTCTCGCGGTAGCTGACCCGGGGGCGGCCGACGTGGACCTTGAGGTTGAAGTCGCGGGTCATCCGGTTCTTGAGGATCTCCAGGTGGAGTTCGCCCATGCCGGAGATCAGGGTCTGGCCGGTCTCCTCGTTGACCTTGTAGCTGAAGGTCGGGTCTTCACGGGACAACGCGTTGAGGGTGTCGACGAGCTTCCCCTTGTCGGCCGAGCTGACCGGCTCGATCGACATGCTGATGACCGTCTCGGGAAACTCGATCCGTTCGAGCAGGATCGGGTGGGCGGCGTCGCAGAGGGTGTCGCCGGTGACGCTGTCCTTGAGGCCGACCACGCCGACGATGTCGCCGGTGACGGCCTCGGTCGTCTGCTCGCGGTCGTCGGCCCGGATGTGGTAGAGCCGCGAGCAGTTCTCCTTCTCCTCGCGCCCAGGGTTGTAGACCCGGCTTCCCGCCTTGAGAACGCCCGAGTAGACCCGGACGAACGAGAGGTCGCCGTGGGCGTCGTTGGTGATCTTGAAGACCAGCCCGCAGAACGGTTCGTCGGTGCTGGGTTTGCGAGACAGTTCCGTCCCCTT
>CALCIC010000402.1 GCA_937907405.1 uncultured Isosphaeraceae bacterium
ACGAGGACGACGTCAAGATCGGCCACGAGGCCAGCGTCTCCAAGATCGGCGAGGAGCAGCTCTTCTACCTGATGAGCCGCGGCCTCTCGGAAGCCGAAGCCTCCACCCTGATCGTCAGCGGCTTCATCGAGCCCCTCGTCAAGGAGCTGCCGATGGAGTACGCCGTCGAGATGAACAAGCTGATCCAGCTCCAGATGGAAGGCTCGGTGGGGTGACGAACCTGGGTCTCGAAGGAGGCTTTTCGATGAGCATAGATGCGCCCGTCGGCGTCGAGGCCCAGGCGGTCCTTGATTCGTTCGATCGTCTTGACGAGCCGGCGAAGCGAGACGTCCTGGCTCGACTTCTGATCCGGGTTCGCGACATGGAATGGCCGGACGTCGACGACGAGACTCTCGATCAGATCGCCGCCGAGTCGTTCGCGATCTATGATCGCGAGGAAGCAGAGTTGGAAGCGGCCAACGGCGAAGCGGATTGAGCGGGGCGAGGTCTGGGTCGTCGATCCTGGATACGTCGTCAAGGTCCGTCCCTGCCTCGTCCTCAGTATTCCTCCGACCGATCTCGATCGAGCCCTCGCAACCCTGATCCCCTGCACCACCAGCATTCGCGGGTCGCGATTCGAGGTCGGGCTCGATATTCGGTTTCTCGATCGTCACGGTGCGTTCGACGCCCAGAATCTGATGACGGTCTCGACGGCGAAGTTCGTCAAGAGGTTGGGGAGCCTCGCGACCGAACAGATGGATCAAGTGGAGCAAGTAGTTCGACTCCGGCTGGGGCTCTAATTCAAGTGGGTGCCGGCATCCTCCACGTCGGGAGCGAGTCACAGAACCGTCGAACAACCGATTCGTTTATCAATGCTAGATGTTCAAAAGTTGAAGGCGCCATGAGCAGTTCCTCCACATTGACGACGACCCCCGCCGGTTTCACCGAAGAATCCTTCGAGGCCTTCCTCACGCGCCGCGACGAACCGGCCTGGCTGACCGACCGGCGGCGCGAGGCGTTCGGCCGATATCAGGCGTTCGCCTGGCCGACCATGCGCGACGAGGAATGGCGACGGACCGACGTCCGCGCCTTGAAGATGGACCAGTTCAGCCCGCCCTCGGCCGTGGAGCCGACCGCGACCGCCCGCGCGGCCTTCGACCCGCTCTGGGAGACGCTGTCGTCGCACTACGCGACGGGCGTCGAGCACGTCGACGGCGGGCTCGTCCGCAAGGCCGACCCGGCCAAGCTCGGCGGCGCGGTGTTCGTCGACCTGGAGACGGCCGTCAAGGATCACCCCGAACTGCTCAAGCGGTACCTGCACACCGACGTGGTGAGGCCCTCCGACGACCTCTTCGCGGCGCTCCACGCGGCGTTCTGGAGCGGCGGCACGCTGCTTTACGTCCCCAAGGGGGTGAAGGTCGAACTCCCCCTGTTCAGCATCGCCGGCATGACCGCCGAGGGCCGCGTCGACTTCGGCCACACCCTGGTCGTGCTTGAGGAGGGCGCCGAGGCGACCCTCGTCCGCGAGACCGCCAGCCACGGCCGAGGCGACGCTCCGGCCCTGCACGTCGGCGCGCTCGAAGTCGTCCAGGAAGCGTCTTCCCGGCTCCGCCTGGTCAACCTCCAGAACTGGGACGCGGCCACCTGGCACTTCACCCGAGAGCGCGCCCTGGTCGGGCGCGACGCGACCCTGCAATGGACCGTCGGCGCCTTGGGCTCGAGGCTCTCGAAGGTCAACCAGGAGGTCGCGCTCACGGGGCAGGGGGCGTCCGCGCAGGTGAACGGCGTCATGTTCACCACCGGCAGGCAGCACCTCGCCTACTTCACCCGCCAGGACCACATGGCGCCCCATACGAAGAGCGACCTCCTCTACAAGAACGGCCTGAAGGATCGGTCGCGGATCGTCTGGAAGGGGATGATCGGGGTCGAGAAGGAGGCGCAACGCACCGACGCCTACCAGAAGAACGACAGCCTCATCCTCTCCGAGGCGGCCCGGGCCGACTCGATCCCCGGTCTCGAGATCGAGGCCAACGACGTCCGCTGCACCCACGGGGCCACCGCTGGAAAGGTCGACGAGGAGATGATCTTCCTCTGCCAGGCCCGCGGCATCCCCCGCGAGACGGCCGTCCGCTTGATCGTCGAAGGCTTCTTCGCCAACGTCTACGATCGGATCACCGTCGAGCCGGTCCGCGAAACGCTCCGGCAGGCCGTCGCCGCCAAGCTCGGCAATTCCTGAATCAATCCTGATCGTCCACTCGCCTTCGAAAGGAAGGAGTTCGTCTGATGGGGGAGTCTTACGCGCATCCCGAAGCGCTCGTGTCCGCCGACTGGGTCCAGGAGCATCTCGACGATCCCAAGATTCGGATCGTCGAGAGCGACGAGGACCTGTTGCTCTACGATGTGGCCCACATCCCCGGCGCCGCCCGGATCGACTGGCAGGGGGACCTTCAGGACCAGGTCGTCCGCGACTACATCAACGCCGACAAGTTCGCCGCGCTCTGTTCCAGAAACGGCATCGCCCAGGACACGACCGTCGTCTTTTACGGCGACGCGTCGAACTGGTGGGCCTGCTACGCCTTCTGGGCGTTCACCCTGTTCGGCCATAAGAACCTCAAGATCATGAACGGCGGCCGCAAGCTCTGGCTCGACGAAGGGCGGCCGGTCACCCGCGAGGTCCCCAGCCATCCGGCCACGAACTACCAGCCGAAGGGCGGCGACGAGGCGGCCGTCCGCGCCTTCCGCGACGACGTCGCGGCCCACCTCAAGGCGTCGCGCCCCTTGATCGACGTCCGCAGCCCGAAGGAGTTCACCGGCGAGTTGCTCCACATGGCCGACTACCCCCAGGAGGGCTCGCTGCGGGGGGGGCACATCCCCACCGCGAAGAGCGTCCCCTGGAGCCGGGCGGTCAACGAGGACGGCACGTTCAAGACCGTCGACGAACTCCGCGCGATCTATCAGAAAGACCTCGGCCTCAAGACGACCGACGACGTGATCGCCTACTGTCGGATCGGCGAACGGTCGAGCCTGACCTGGTTCGTCCTGACCTACCTCCTCGGCTTCGACCGGGTCCGCAACTACGATGGATCGTGGACCGAGTGGGGGAACCTGGTCCGCGCCCCGATCGCCCGAGGGGAATGATTCATGCCCGCCGCACTCGACGCCATCATCGCCGAGCTTCGCGACGCCGACCGACAGGAGCGGATCGAGCTGCTGATCGACTTCGCCAAGAACCTCCCCGCGCTTCCTCCCGCTCTCGCGGCGCGGAAGGACGCCGAGCACAGGGTCGAGGAATGTCAGTCGCCCGTCTACCTGTTCGTCGGCGTCGCCGACGGCCGTGTCTCGCTCCACGCCGACGCCCCCGTCGAGGCCCCGACCGTCCGCGGGTTCGTCTCGCTCTTGATCGAGGGGCTCGACGGCGCGACCCCTGAAGAGGTCTACCAGACGCCGGCCGACCTCGTCGACCACTGCGGTTTGACCGAAGTGCTGGGCATGCTTCGGGTTCGGGGCTTAAGCGGCGTCCTCCGTCGAATCAAACGCGAGGTCGCGCGCGCGGCCGTCGCCGAGCACGACTCAACCTCAGCCTGACAGGATCCGAATCATGTCCGAACCGGTCAAGGCGGCCGCCCGATCCGAACTCGCGGACGGCGGCAAGAAGCTGATCGACGTCGACGGCCGCGCCGTCGCCCTGTTCCGGGTCAACGACGACACCTTCTATGCGATCGACGACGTCTGCACCCACGACGGAGGACCGCTCGCCGAGGGCGAACTCGAGGGCGAGCAGATCGAGTGCCCGCGCCACGGCGCGCGATTCAACGTCCGGACCGGCAAGGTCGTCCGTTTCCCCGCCATCGAACCGGTCGCCGTCCACGAGGTCGAACTCCGAGGGGACGACGTCTACATCCACATCCGGGATTGAACCCCGAGCATTCCAGGACCTGACCGCCCAACCCCCGAGGAGCTTCACCATGATCGAGCAAGAGGCCCTTATCAACGCCCTCAAGACCGTCAAGGACCCCGAGCTGAACGTCAACATCCTCGACCTGGGCCTGGTCTACACGATTCAGGCCGAGGACGACCACGTGAACGTCGAGATGACCCTGACCTCGCCCGCCTGCCCCGCCGGTCCCGAGATCCTCCGCAACGCGGTCGACGCGCTGGAGAAGGTCGAAGGCGTCTCGAAGGCGAACGTCAAGCTTGTGATGAATCCCCCGTGGTCGCCTGACCGCATGACCGACGACGCCCGCGACGAGCTCGGCGTCTACTAACCCTGGGGGTTGCAAGCAAAATTAGACCGGCGGCCGTACTTCACCCCCTCCCCGGGGTGGCTCGAGGCGTCCCGGGTGCGCATGTTTCCTTTTCTCGACGTGCCAGGTTGCTTTAGTAGAACAATGGCTCATGTACGTGACATATTGGTCGGTATGTGCTAGCTTGATCGTCGATGCTGCGGGAGGAGAGCGGTGGAGGGCCTAGCGCCGTCGGAACCTGTTTGATGGTCCTGGTTTCAGGGCCGTGAAGTGGGTTTGCGCGCCGTTTCTTTCTCCCGGGCCACAAGACGATTCACTCTGGCACCGGGGGGGTTCCCTTTCACGGGATCGAGCGCCGTGGCTCGGAAGAAAACGCCGAAAGTACGTGTTACTCTGAAGGCGTCGCTCTCGCGCCGATTGCGGGAGATTCGCCAGGAACTCTTCGGCGACCATGGCGGCCCGGAGCTCGCCCGCCGACTCAATCTGCCGGCCCGGACGTGGTACAACTACGAGACCGGGGTTACGGTCCCCGCCGAGGTCCTGCTCGCGTTCATCGAGCAGACCGGGGCGGACCCGATGTATCTGGTGTCGGGCGACGGGCCGCGGTACAGTCAGACCGTCGACGACCGAATGCTCTCGGATCTGTCGCCGGTCGAATTGATCCGCCGCGGGCTTGAAAAGCTTGAGCGGGCGTCGCAGAAGGCGATCGTGGTCGCTCCCGAGAATCTGCCCGCGCGGATGACCTCGGAATTCGAGGCGGTAAGACTGTTCCCGCTCGACGAGCTTTGCAATCCGACGCTCGACGCCGATCGGATCGAGGGGCACATCCTGGCGTACCGCCATTGGCTGCCCAACCCGTTGCAGACCGTGGGCGCGCGGCTGATCGACGACGCGATGTATCCGATCCTCTCCGCGGGATCGATCGTGGCGATCGACCGCAGCGTCACCGACCCGATCGAGCTTCGGGGCCGGATCGTCGCCGCATGTCCCGACGGCGTCCCGATGATCCGATGGCTGGACGTCAGCGGTCGCCATCTGATCCTCCGGCCCAACCAGGCCGGCCACGAGTTCCCATTGGTCCCCGTCGAGATGGGAGTGGACGAGTCGAACGTCCTGATCGGCCAGGTCGTCTGGTCGTGGAGCCGGTTTTCGGAGTCGTGAACCGGCCGAGGAAATCTCGTCGTCTCCAACGTCTCGTGGGAGTTTCACCGCATCATGCCTCCTTCACGCGGTTGGGCGTTCCGGCCGGATCAGCTCTGGCGATCGGCGCGCGAGCCGATGTTTTGGCTGGACGAAGACCTGCGCATCGTCTGGGTGAATCAGGCCTGGGAAAGCCTGACGGGCATTACGGCCGACTCGATCGCGGGGACGATCTGTTCCTCGCACGGTCCGTCTCGGGCGGGGGCGTCCGCCGACGTGGCCGCCAGCTTCGCTCCTCCCGCCGAGGCCCTGGCCGGCCGTCTCTCGACGACCACCACCCTGATCCTTCGAGGCGACGGCGAGCGGTTCTGGCGCGTGGTCTCGTACTGGCCGTTCGTCGCGGCCGACGGCACGCTGCTGGGCCTGCTCGGCCAGGTCCGCGAACCCGACGACGGCCCGTCCGAGAACGCCTCGCGGACCCATCACCTCCGGGTCCGACTCCTGGAGATGCGGCAGGCGAGCTACGAGCGATTCGGCTTCGACTCGCTGATCGGCGCGGGGGCCGCCCATCATCGACTGCTCGAACAGGTGCGGCTCGCCTCGTCGACCCGCGCGCCGGTGCTGATCGTGGGCGAGCAGGGGACCGGGAGACGGCACGTCGCCCACGTCATCCATCAGCTTGGCGCCGCGTCGGGCGCGACGCTGTCGTCGTTCGACTGTCAGTCGTTGCCGGCCGAGGTCCTGGAGCGCGAACTGTTCGCCGCATCGACCGACGACGCCCGCCCCTCGCGGTTCGCGGCGGCCGACGGCTCGACTCTGCTCGTCGGCGACGTTCTGGCGATGCCGCGCGACGTCCAATCGCGGTTCGTCGCCGCGCTCGACGGCCGGGTCCGCCCGCTGAGCTTCACCGCGGGCGATCCCGAGGCGGCCGTTCGCGCCGAGCGGCTCCGCCCCGAGTTCTACTACGCCGTCTCGGTCCTGACCATCCGGCTGCTTCCGCTCCGCGAGCGGCGGG
>CALCIC010000403.1 GCA_937907405.1 uncultured Isosphaeraceae bacterium
GCCGATGTACGGCTACGGCTACTCCACTTACAGCAATCCCTACGCGGCCGGCATGGCGCAGCCCGTCGATTCGGGGCAGCCGGCGGCCGATTACAGTCAGCCGCTGAACACCGCCGCCGAGGCCCCCGCGCCGACGGCCGCCGACCAGGCGACGGCGGTCTTCGACCAGGCTCGCGACGCGTTCCGATCGAACGACTACGCCACGGCCCTTCAGCTCGATCAGCAGGCGATCGGCCAGATGCCCAACGACGCCACGTTGCACGAGTTTCTGGCGCTGGTCTACTTCGCCCAGGGCAAGTACGACCAGGCCGCGGGGCCGCTCTATTCGGTCCTCTCCGTCGGCCCCGGCTGGGACTGGACCACGCTGATCGGGAACTACGCCGACGCGAATCAGTACACCGAGCAGCTCCGCAAGCTGGAAGCCTTCGTCAAGGCCGATCGCACGTCGGCCGCCGCCCGGTTCGTGCTGGCCTACCACTACATCACCCAGGGCCACAACGAGGCCGCCGCCGGCGAACTGAAGCAGGTGGTCGCGCTTCAGCCCAGCGACACGCTTTCGGCCCAGCTTCTCGCCATGCTTCAGCCGACGGCCGCGACGACCCCGGCGCCCCCGCAAACCGCGCCCGTCGCGCCGGGAAATCTGACGGGCGAGTGGACCGCCGCGGCGCCGGGCGACACCAGGATCACTCTGGTGATCAAGGACGACGGCGGATTCACCTGGACGATCGCGGAGCCCGGCAAGCCCATCAAGGCCATCTCGGGCAAGTCGACTCTGGCGGACGACGAGTTGACGCTGGCCGCGGACCCGGCTTCACAGATGGGAGCGATGACCGGCCGGGTCGCCCGGCAGGATGATTCGCACTTCACCTACCGGGCCTCCGGCGCCCCCGCCAGCGATCCGGGCCTGGCGTTCGCGCGTTGAACGCTCGGCGATCCTGTGCTATGAACCCCTGGCGAGGCGCGTCCGCATGGGTCTCTAACGCGGAAGAGGGCTTATGAGCAACTGGCGGGATCGACTTGCGCGCGCGGTCGCTTCGTTCGTCGAAAATCCGATCACCAACCTGGTGAAGGGGATCGCGCTGCTCGCGATCGGTCTGGCCGACGCCTCGCACTCGCTTCGAGACGACCTGGCCAACGGCCGCCTCCGCGCCGGTCACGGCATGGTGATCCTCGGCGCGTTCGGCATCCTGGGCGCGCTCCCTCATCTGCTGGAGGGCCTGGAGGCGAGCTCGCGTTACCTGGCGCCGCGCGCTCCGGGCGAGCGCTCCGGGCGAGACGGAGCCGACCGGTTAACGAGCCGCCCGATCCCGTCGACCCGCGCGCCGCCGGCCTCGCCCCCGACCAGGCGGCCATGGCCTTGTATCGAACCGAGCTGGCGCTCGATCGGACGACGCTCGCCTGGATCCGAACCGGCCTGGCCATGGGGGGCTTCGGCTTCGGCATGGTCGCCTTCTTCCGCTCGCTGGAGGAGCAAGCCCACGGCGCCAGAAGCCTACAACTCCACCAGGACGCGATCAAGATGGGGGCCGCGCTCATTTTTTTGGGGGTCGTCACGACCGGATTCGCCGGCAAGGCCCACTGGACGGCGATTCGAAAGATCCGCCGCGGGGAGTCGCCGGCCCTCGGCCGGTGGCCCCTGGTCCTGACGCTCGTGATTCTCTCGGGCCTGCTCGGCCTTGCGGGCCTCTGGGAAATCTTCGCGCGATGAGGCGCGGTGCAACACGGGAGGAAACGCCCCTTGGGCGACCTCATCCGAAGAGGTCGCGGATCGGCTCGCCCCCTTCGACGATCGCGGTCGGTCGGCCTTGCGCATCGGGGAGCCGCAACTCGTAAGAGACGCCGAGGGCCTCGTAGATCGTCGCCGCCAGGCTTTCGGGGTTCACCGGGTTGTCGACGACGTGGGCGGCGTCCTTGTCGGAGCGTCCGTACGTCGTCCCGCCGCGGACCCCGGCGCCGGCGAGGACGGCTGGGAACAACGTGCTCCAGTGGCCGCGTCCCCATCGGGGGGTCGGCGTCGGCGTCCGGCCCATCTCGCCCAGCGCGACGACCAGCGTCTCATCCAGCAGCCCGCGCTGGTCGAGGTCGAGCAG
The DNA here is from genome assembly GCA_937907405.1 of uncultured Isosphaeraceae bacterium. GTDB lineage: Bacteria > Planctomycetota > Planctomycetia > Isosphaerales > Isosphaeraceae > Paludisphaera. The sequence goes on from CALCIC010000403.1 coordinate 2,091, forward strand.
CAGCGCGGAGAGGGCCTGGTCGAACGTCGGCATCAGGTGGTTCTTGACGTCGTCGGAATGGACGTGCGAATCCCAACCGTAGCCGTCGCAGGCGTCGTAATGGACGGTGACGAACCGGACGCCGGCCTCGACCAGGCGGCGGGCCACGAGGGTGGATTGGCCGAACAGGTGGCGGCCGTAGCGGTCGCGGATCGTCGCCGGCTCCTTGCGGACGTCGAGCGCGTCGCGGGTCTCCGCCGAGGTCACGAGCCCGAGGGCCCGCTCGCGGAACCGATCGAACTCGACGACCCGACGCGCGCCGGCGAGCAGTCGCCGCCGCTCGTCGAACTCCTCAAGCATCGAGACCCGCCGGTTCACCCGGTCGAGCCGCAGCCCCTCGCCCGGTTCAAGGCCCTCGATCTGGAACGTCAGTTCCTCGTCGGAGCAGTCGCGCCAGTACGGGTTGTCCTTGAGGTTCTTCTTGTCGACCAGGGTGGTCAGCGGATTGTAGCGGCGGCCCAGCCAGCCGGCGTGCTCGCCCGGCCGGAGGTAGAGCCCGGCCTCCTGCAACCGTCCCAGGCTGTTCGGCACGACGGCGTAGCTCGGCAGGGCCGCGGCGGCGGTCGAGGCCGCGCGCCGGCGCTCCTGGTCGAGATACTCGACGACCGAGCCCATCGACGGCCAGTCCTTGGGCGTGGGGTTGAACCCGCCGCCGACCGGTACGTGCCAGACCTTCCCCGTCTGGATGTAGTGCGCAGCGCCGCTGTGATCGTTGTACGGATGGCTCATCGACCGCACGACGCAGAATCGGTCCGAAACCTCGGCCAGCCTCGGCAGGTGCTCGCTGATCAGGAGGCCGGGCGTCCGCGAGGCGATCGGCCGGAACGGCCCCCGGATCGTATCGGGGGCGTCGGGCTTGAGGTCGAACGTCTCAAGCTGGCTGGGGCCGCCGAAGAGCGTCAGGAAGATCACCGCCTTCGCCCTGGGCCGAGGCCCCCGGCCTTGCGCCGCGTTCTCCTCCGCCGCGAGCAGCCGAGGCAGACTCAGCCCGAACAGCCCCGCGCCCGCCGCTTCCAGGATCCGCCGCCGCGAGACTCCGTCGCACGCCGAATGCGGCCTGCCGTCGATCTGCAACATCGCGCCGACTCCCCTTCGCCTCTTCCACTCAACCACTCGCCGTTGATGGTGTTCAACAAAGGTAAGACGTCGCCGGCGGGAAGTAAATGGAAATCTCTGGGCGACAGGGCGTCAGGGAGTCGGCGACGGCTGCCAGGCGAGGAAATAGACGGCTTCGTCGAGGTGGGTGAGCTGTCGGGGCTCGCCGCCGTCGGCCGGGACGATGAACAGTTGGGGATGCTTGCCGACGAACGAGACGAAAGCGATCCAACGGCCGTCGGGGCTCCATCGGACGCGGGCGCAGGGCGACTTCCGGTGGGTGAGTCGGCGCGGCCTGGAGCCGTCGAGGTTCATGACGTGGACTTCGGGCGTCCCGTCGGCGTCGGCGACGTAGGCGATGCGGCGGCCGTCGGGGGAGACGTGGGGGGCGTCGCTCGACCCGTGATGGTCCTGGGGCGAGAGCCGGAACTCGGCGTGGTTCGCGCCGGTGGTGAGCCGCCTGAGGTTGCTGCCGTCGCGGTCGACGCGGTAGAAGTCGCCGTCGCGGCGGAAGAAGACGATCGTCCGCCCGTCCGGCGTGAACTGGGGGACGAACGACTCCGGGTGGTCGGGGGTGAGGACGACCGACTTCTGCGACGGGTCGTCCAACTCGATCCGTTGCAGGCGGTAGCCGGCGGCCGGCCCCGAGCAAACCACGGTGCGGCCGTCCGGGCTGAGGCAGGCCATGTACAGGTAGCCGGCGTCGGGCGCGACGACCCTCGGGTTGGATCCGTCGGCCTCGGCGAGCGCGACCCGGCCGGTCCGGCCGTCGTAGGCCGTCATCACCAAGAGGCCGTTCGAGGCCGCGTTGAGGCCGTAGACGCTCTTGCACCACGGTCCGAACGTCGCGGGCGCGGCCACCGTCGCCGGCTCGGAGCCGTCGGGACGACACCGCTGAATCTGGTACGCGCCCTCGGCGTTCGATTGGAAATAGAGCCATCGGCCATCGGGCGAGAATGCCGGCGCGTTGGCGTCGCGGCCGGGCTCGACGACCTTCCGGAGTCCCGTTCCATCGGCCTTGACGGTGTAGATCGACCCGACGACCGGCGTGGTCTCCACGCCTCCCGGAATGTCGCGGCTGCGATAGTCGCCCTCCCACCGTCGCGCGGCGAACGCGATCATCCCCGGGGCTCCATCCTCGTCGGCGATGACGACGGTCGTCGTCGTCGAAGCCAGAAGCAAGAAGGCGGCGCATGATAAGTATCGCATGGCGATTTGATCATCCTCCGACGCGAGGTCCGGCGTTGTTTCGATTCGTTGGATTGTGTCGGCTCGCGCTTGCTCGAACAACCCGGTTGGGGCATCTTCGGGGAAAACGGTTTCGGTTCAACCTGAAGACGAGGGGTACGCGATGCAGCTTCAAGACCAACATCGACGATCGGGATGGGCGGCCTCTTGCGTGCTAGGCGCGGGGATGGTCGTGGGCTTGCTGGCGGGCGACGCGGGGGCGGCGGCGCCGGTGTTCAAGGCGGGGTTCGCCGAGCGCGACGTCACGCCGCCGATCGGCTCGGAGAAGCCCGGCGATTACGGCAAGGCGTACAATAGAACCTTCCACGACGCGTGCAAGGCGCGGGCGGCGGTCTTCGACGACGGCGCGAACCGGGTGGCGGTCGTCGGGCTCGACGCCCTGTTCATCCGGGCCAGGACGGTCCGCGAGATCCGCGAGGCCGTCGAGAAGCAGTGCGGCATCCCGGCCGCTTCGATCCTCATCAGCGCCTCGCATTCGCATTCGGCGGGGCCGACCGGATTGTTCCTCCCCGGCGAGTTCGACCACGCCTCGCCCGAGGTCCGCAAGTTGGTGTACGAAGAGACGGTCGTCGCCGACCCGGCGTATCTTGAGACGGTCAAGAAGGGGATCGTCGACGCCGTCTGCCGCGTCGACGCGAGCGCCGGCGCGGGGTTCGGGCTCGCGGAGAACACCGTCTTCAATCGTCGGTTCCAGATGAAGCAGGGCCACGCGATGACCCATCCCGGCCAGGGCAATCCCGACATCGTCGAGCCGGCCGGCCCGACCGACCCCCAGGTCGGCGTGCTGGGCGCGTGGGGGCCCGACGGCAAGTTCCTCGGCTGCGTGGTCAACTTCGCCTGCCACAACACGACCGGTCCCGGGGGAATCTCGGCCGACTACGTCTATTACATCGAGAAGACGATCCGAGGGCTGATGGGGGACGACGCCGTCGTCGTCTTTCTGCCGGGGATGGCGGGGGACGTGACCCAGGTCGACAACCGCAGCCCGTACCAGATCAAGCAGTTCGGCGAGGCGTCCGGCCGGTTCGTCGGCGGCCGGGTCGGCGCCGAGGCCATCAAGTCGCTGGTGGCGATGGAGCAGCACGCCGGGCCGCTGACGCCGGTGAAGTCGGTGAGCAAGGTGCTCAAGATCAAGCGCCGCGCCCCCTCCCCCGCGCACGTCGCCGAGGCGCTCGAACTGTCCAGGCAAGATCCAAAGAAGGTGGTCGACCGCGTCAAATGGATCTTCGCCAAGGAGACGGTCGTCCTGGACGCGCGGATCGCCAAGGAACCGGTGGTCGACGTCGAAGTCCAGGCGGTGCAGGTTGGGCCGGTGGTCTTCTTGACCTCGCCCGCCGAGTACTTCTGTCAGTACGGGCTGGACCTCAAGGCGGCCAGCAAGTTCCCGTTCACGTTCCCTGTCTCGCTGGCGAACGACGTGATCGGCTACGTGCCGCACGAGGACGCGCTCAGCCCGACCGGCGGCGGCTACGAAACCCGCCTGACCAGTTACAGCAACATGGAGCCGACCGCCGGCCGCCAGATCGCCGACGCCCTGATCGGCCTTGCGGCGACGCTTACCCCCGGCGCCGCCTCCAAGGCCCCCCCCCTGCCCCCGTTCAAGGGGAAGCCCTGGACCTACGGCGACCTGAAGCCGCAGCTCGATTGAATCGAAGCAGGACGTGAACGACCATAAGCAGCGTAACGCCTGTGAGCTTGTATCACCGGGTGGCATTATGCCACAGCGAGACGGGCCAGGGCCCCCCTGCCCTGTGGCATTCCGCCACAGCCACCCGGCCGAGATTCGCTCGTCAGCCCGACGCGCCAGTTTTGATGTTGCGCTGTTTTGCAGAGGCTGACGCGAGCATCCCTTCTCCCCCCGGGAGAAGGTGCCCGAAGGGCGGATGAGGGTCGCCGGA
>CALCIC010000404.1 GCA_937907405.1 uncultured Isosphaeraceae bacterium
CGTCCTGTGGATGCTCGGGCGGGACGCCCGAGCCACGAAACCTCGAGCACGAGCAGCAAGAGGAGTGGGACGCCCCCCTCGCCGCCTGACCGTCCACCCACTTCTAAGACGCTTACCCGACGCTGTCGGGCGGGGCGAATGTTCCTCGCGGCCCTCTCGTTCGAAACACGGCCATGGCTGTTCCGCGCGCCTTGGCTTCGCGGCGCCGCCAGGAGGATTCGCCGCGCCCAGCAAGTCGGGTCGCCCTGGAAAGATTGAGCGCGCCTCGTTTATAATAGAATTGCGTGAAGTTGGCGGTGGAGCAATCGGGCATGCGCCAGGGGGGGGAGCCGAGACTCATGAGAATCGTCCACGCCCTGATTTTGGTCGTGCTCGCTTCCCAACTGGGATCGACGGCCGGCGCGCGGGCCCAGTCGGCGAGACGGGGCATGTATTACAACCGCATGACGACCGCACGCGGCCATGCGTCCGCGGCCCTGGAGCGAGGGGGGGGCGTGGGAACGCTCGAACCGACGTCGGCCCGCTCGGCGCCGAATCTGGATTTGCTCAGCCCCTACTCGCCGCGCGCGTCGACCGCGTACTCGAGTGAGCCGCCGGTCGCGCGTCCCGCGCCTCGGCCGCTCCCACGACCCGTGTCGAGGAACTATTATCCGACCGCCCGGAGCGGTCAGACGCGCCATTGCACTCCGTCTCGCGCGCGAGCGTTCGGCCGATGACCTTCGCGACCGTCAGGCCCTGCTCCTTCCTCCTCATTCTTCCGTCGAGGGTGACTTTCGGTCCGCCATGAACCAATCCAGTGACGTCAGGAAGATCGCGTTCATCGGCGATTATCTCCCGCGCAAGTGCGGGATCGCCACCTTCACGCACGACCTCTGCACCTCCACGGCGACCCAGTTCCCCGGCGCCGACTGCTTCGTCGTCCCGGTCAACGACCTGGCGGAAGGTTACGACTACCCGCCGGAGGTCCGCTTCGAGATCGAGGAGCAGGAGCTCGACTCGTACCTCCGCGCCGCCGACTTCCTGAACTTCAGCAACGCCGACGTCGTCTGCCTCCAGCACGAGTACGGCATCTTCGGCGGCCCCGCCGGCAGCCACGTCGTCCGGCTGCTGCGCCATCTGCGGATGCCGATCGTCACCACGCTGCACACCGTGCTCGACCGCCCCAACGAGGACCAGCGTCGGGTGATGGACCAGATCCTCGAGCTGTCGTCGCGGGTGATCGTGATGTCGGAGCGGGCGCGGATGTTCCTCCGCGAGATCTGGAAGGTGCCCGAATCGAAGATCGACCTGATCCTCCACGGCATCCCCGACATGCCGTTCGTCGACTCGGCGTTCTACAAGGACCAGTTCGGCGTCGAGGGGAAGCACGTCGCGCTGACGTTCGGCCTGCTCTCGCCCAACAAGGGCGTCGAGCACATGCTGCGGGCGATGCCGGCGATCCTCGAAGAGTTCCCCAACTTCGTGTACATCGTCCTGGGGGCGACCCATCCGAGCCTGGTCCGCGAGCAGGGGGAGCGGTATCGGATCAGTCTTGAGCGGTTGGCGCAGACGCTGGGGATCAAGCAGAACGTCAGCTTCTACAACCGGTTCGTCGAGCTCAACGAGCTGATCGAGTTCATCGGCGTGGCCGACATCTACATCACGCCCTACCTGAACCCGGAGCAGATCACCTCGGGGACGTTGTCGTACGCGTTCGGCTGCGGCAAGGCGGTGGTCTCGACCCCGTACTGGCACGCCGAGGAGCTCCTCGCCGAGGGGCGGGGGGTGCTCGTGCCGTTCGCCGATTCCGACTCCCTGGCGAACGAGATCCGCGCCTTGCTGCGCGACGAATCGCGGCGGCACGCGATGCGCAAGAAGGCTTACATGCTCGGGCGCGAGATGATCTGGAGCCACGTGGTCCATCATTACGTCGAGTCGTTCCAGCGCGCCCGACGGAGCCGGCTCGACGTGCCGATCCGCCCGCTGGCCGTGCGGACCCTGGCGGAGCAGCCGATGGACCTGCCCGGCTGGCGGCTCGACCATCTTCTCCGGATGACCGACTCGGCCGGCATGTTCCAGCACGCGAACCTGACGATCCCCAACTTCGCCGAGGGCTACTGCACCGACGACAACGCCCGCGCGTTTTTGCTGACGATCCTCCTCGAACAGCTCGGCCAGAGTTCGCCGCAGATCGCGCGCACGGCCTCGACTTACGCGGCGTTCCTCAATTACGCGTTCGACGCCGACAAGGGGCGGTTCCGCAATTTCATGGGCTTCGACCGAAGCTGGCTCGAGGAGGTGGGCTCCGACGACAGCCAGGGGCGTTCGCTCTGGGTGCTGGGCGCCTGCGTCCATCGATCGACGCGCCGCGACCTCCAGTTCTGGGCCTCGCAGCTTTTCGACCAGGCGTTGCCGGGGCTCTTGGAAACGACCTCGCCTCGGGCCTGGGCGTTCGGGCTGCTGGGGATCTGCCACTACCTTCAGCGGCTGGCCGGCGCCCGGCCCGCCAGCCAGGCCCGCGACGTGCTCACCCGGCGGTTGATCGAGCGATTCGAGGCGACGGCGACCGAGGACTGGCGGTGGTTCGAGGACCGGCTGACCTACGACAACGCCCGGCTCGCCCAGGGGTTGATCGCCAGCGGGCGCGGCGGCGGCGACCCCGAGGCCCTGCGTCTGGGTCTGGAATCCCTCGACTGGCTGGTGAAGCATCACAAGTCCCCCGGCGGTCATTTCCGACCGATCGGTTGCAACGGCTTCTACGTTCGCGAGGGGCGTCGCGCCCAGTTCGACCAGCAGCCCGTCGAGGCCCACGCCATGATCTCGGCCAGCCTCGAAGCCTATCACGCCACGGAGGACCCGCTCTGGCTGGCCGAGGCCCGGCTCGCATTCGAGTGGTTCCTGGGGGGCAACGACCTCGGGCTCGAACTCTACGACTCCAAGTCCGGCGGCTGCTGCGACGGCTTGCAGGAAGACCGGATCAATCAGAACCAGGGGGCCGAGTCGACGCTCGCGTTCCTCCTCTCGCTCGCCGAGATGAAACTTCTGGAAAGCATTCTGGCGCCGCATCGTCAGGTTCAAACCACCTGATCGTTTCCCCCTCACCTTGATGACGACGGACCGTCCGGAGCCCGATCACATGGAAGTCTCCCCGCTCAGGATCGCCTCGACCTCCCGTGACGGCCGCAACGGCCCGACGAACGGCCCGGCGGCGCCTCGCGTCGAGCGGACGGGCATCGTCCTCCGCCCCAACAACAGCCGGGTCGTCATCCGCCCTTTCGAACTCTCCGACGACCTTCGGGTCGAGCGGATCCTGGCGCGCGTCTGCGCCCTCTCCGAGGACGAGGTCGAGGCCCTCCTCGGCGACGTGATGCGGGACTTCCACAATCGCCACCATAAGACCTCGCCGTTCTTCCTGAAACGATACGAGCAGGTCAGGTCGCGGATGCCCATCGACCGTCCTCTGAGCGACTGCCGGAAGCTTTTGATCGGGTCGTACTTCACCCAGGAGTACGCGCTTGAGTCGGCCGCCCTGTTCAATCCGTCGATGGTCTGGGCCCCCGACCAGTCGGGCGTCCCCGAAGGCTCGAAGCGGTTCATCCTCAGCCTCCGGGCGACCGGCGAGGGGCACATCTCCTCGATCACGTTCCGAAGCGGGATCATCGACGCCGAGCACAAGATCCACATGAACGAGGCGACCTCGCTGGTCACCGCCCCCGAGATCGTCCCCAACACGTTGTTCGACAAGATCCTGTTCCTCCGCAAGCTGATCGAGCTGCGGCTCGACGGCCCGTTCGCCGAGACGGTCCTCGACTCGCTCAACGCCCAGTTCACCATCGGCGAGCTGGAAGCGGCGGTCGCCCACGTGCTCCGCCAGAACCATCACCGCCGGCACGAGCTGGAGCCGCAGGGGCAGGGGATGATGATCCTCGCGCGGGCGAACTACGAGATCACCTTCAGCCCCGAATTGAGGGTCTCCGAGCGGATCATCTTTCCGTCGTCGCCGAGCGAGAGCAACGGCATCGAGTACGCCCGATTCGTTCGGTTCGAGGAGGACGACGGCTCGATCCGCTACTACGCGACCTACACCGCGTACAACGGCAAGGTCGTCCTCCCCCAGATGCTGGAGACCGACGACTTCCTGCGGTTCAAGGCCAGCACGCTCAACGGCCCCGAGGTCCGCAACAAGGGGATGGCGCTGTTCCCCCGCAAGGTCAACGGCCTGTACGCGATGATCTCGCGGCAGGACGGCGAGAACGTCTTCATGATGTACTCGGACATGCTCCACTTCTGGTACACCAAGGAGCAGATCGCCAAGCCGGCCTACCCCTGGGAGTTCATCCAGCTCGGCAACTGCGGCTCGCCGATCGAGACCGAGGCCGGCTGGCTGGTCCTCACCCACGGCGTCGGCCCGATGCGGCGGTACGCGATGGGGGCGTTCCTGCTCGACCTCGACGACCCCTCGCGGGTGATCGGCCGGCTGGAGAAGCCGCTCCTGGAGCCCGACGCCAACGAGCGCGAGGGCTACGTCCCCAACGTCGTCTACAGTTGCGGCGCGCTGGTCCACAACGGCGTCCTGATCATCCCCTACGCCATGTCCGACTACGCCAGCACCTTCGCCACCGTCCCCGTCGCCGACGTCCTGGGCGCGATGGTCAAGCCGTGACGAATCGTCCTGCCGCCGCCCCATGGCCTGGGTCGTCCCGAGTCCCAAGATTGCCCGACAGCGAAGGCCGTGATATCTTGGATTGTATAAAAGGAGGATCCTCATGCCGACCGACCGCGTCAACGACCTGGCCGCCTTCAGGGCGTTCATCGACGAAAAGCTCTCGGGCGACGGTGCGAACCTCAGCGTCGACGAGGCCCTCGCGCTCTGGGAGATCGAGAACCAGACCGACCAGGAACGCGGCGAGACCCTCGAAGCGATCCGAGAAGGCTTCGCCGACCTCGAGGCCGGGCGGACCGTGGACGCCTTCGAGTTTGTTCAGCGGATGCGGGGAACAATCCAATCGTTCGCCAAGCCCTGAACTACCGTGTTCGACTGACCAGGTCCGCCGAGGTCGATCTCGAGCGACGCATCGTCACGCTCGCCGAGCGGTCGGCCAAGACCGCCAACCGGCTCAACGACCGGTTCGAGCAGGCCCTCTTCCGGCTCCGCGATTTTCCCTTGTCCTGCGGCTTGGCTCACGAGAGTTCCGCATTCCCGGAGGAGTTAAGGCATCTTCTCTTCTGGGCTCACCCGAGGCGGAAGTATCGGGCTCTGTTTGTCGTTCGAAGCGACGAAGTGGTCATCCTCGCCATTCGCGCGCCCGGCGAGAAGCCAGTCCGACCGGAGGACGTTGAGCTTTAGGGAAGCCGACTGACGCCTCTGCGGCGTCACAGCCAGGCCGTCTTGTCCCAATCGTCGATCGGCTGCTTCTTATCAGGTGGCGTCGGGGATCGCTTCGTCCTGACCTGGACGAGATACACGACCAGCGGCCCGGCGACGGGAATGAGCGAAAGTCCCAGGAAGACACGCGTGTGAAGTCGGATCGTGTCCCAGGATCGTAAATCCTGCGTCATCCCGAACAGGGCCATCGTCAGCATCAGGCTGACGCCCAACGCGAATGCCGTCCAGGCGACCCGGTCGGCGGTCGATTTCGGACCCGAGCCCCGTGTCCAGATGCGGCAGACCGCGAGGGGGAAGAGCCCCAGTGGAAGAACCAGAACGAAGCAGACCAGAAGCGCAAAGAACGTCCAGGTGATCCGGGCGGCGTCCGAGCGTGTGAGCTCCGAGTCGGTACCAGGCCTCCAGATGGAACACCCCGCGAGTGCGAAGGCGGGGAGGCCGGCGAGGCAGAAGAGTCTCAGGAAGTCTTGCACGCCTTCCTCCAGGCCGTGTGGCGCATCAACCGTCAGACCTCCACCAGCGCGGCCAGCAACTCCTCGCGGCGGAACTCGACGACGGCCGAGCAGGAGTCGGCGGCGCCGTAGTAGACGAGCCAGCCGTCGGGGGAGTCGACGATCCCGGTGGGGAAGACGACGTCGGGGACGAAGCCCTTGCGCTCGAACTCGGCGGTCGGCTCGAAGATCGAATCGGGGGTCCGAGCGATGACGCGCGAGGGGTCTTCGAGGTCCAGCAGCAGGACGCCGGTCGAGTACGCGCCGACCTCGCCGGGTTTGGTCGGGCGGCGGTTGCCGTGGTAGATTTCGAGCCAGCCGCCGTCGACCCGAACCGGCGGCGGCCCCGCGCCGACGCGGCCGGTCTCCCAGGCGCCGCCGCCGCCGTGCAGGCAGGCGTGGCGGCCCCAGTGCCGCAGGTCGGGCGATCGGGCGATCCACATCTCGGGCCGACAAAACGGCGTCGCCGGGTTGGGACGATGGAGCGCGACGAAATCGCCGCCGATCCGCTCGGGGAACAACACCACGTCCTTGTTCTCAGAGCAGAAGATCACGCCGTGCCGCTCGAAGCTCGCGAAGTCGGTCGTCGACGCCAGCGCCGTCGCCGCGCCATGCCGCGAGACCGCGACGTAGGTGAAGTAATACCGGCCGTCCAGCTCGGTGATCCGGGGGTCCTCGACGCCGAACTCCTCCATCGGGCCGGCCGGCTCGAACCGGGCGCGGGTCTGCTCGCGAACCGATCGGCCGTCGCCCAGGCGGACAACCTGGATGTGCGACGTGAACGTCAGCCGGACCAGGCCGTCGGCCTTGCGCTCGACCACGCGGGGGTCGATCGGCGTCAGCGTCTCGTCGGCAGTCCAGTCGACGGTCAACCCCTCGTCGGCGTCCCAACGGGGCAGGGGGGTGAACCCCGGCCGGACCTCGCGCGGGCGCTCGGCGACGCGGACCAGCATCACCACCTCGTCGCCCGCCCGGACGACCCCCGGATTGAACGCGCCCACGACCTCGAAATCGTCGCGCGAGGGCTTCAAGTCCGACGGCCTCAGCAGCAGCTTCTCGAAACATCTGGGCAAGATCATGCGTCGCTCCGTCCGATCTGGGCGAGCCGGTCGGCCTCGCAGGCGATCGCCAGCGAGTCGCGGCCGTTGGTCTCGGTGATGCGCCGAGGGTGCGACCGATCGCGTATCCAGGCGACCTGATCGGCCATTACGGCCCGGAGCAATTCACCGTAACGATGCGACTTGACCGCCCCCTCGCCCCAGGTCAGCTCAAGCGTCTGGTAGACGTCGAGCTTCTTGTGCCGCGCCTCGCACGCGCGGTCCTTGGGGGCGTAGGTCGTCGTCGAGTCCAGCCGGGCGCCGGGGAACAGGTCGCACAAGGCCCGCGTCTGGGCCTCGTCGGCGACGGCGTGAACCTTCACGAGCGTGGGAATCCAGCCGAACAGGCTCACGTCGCCGCGCTCGAAGACCAGGCGCATCTCCTGGCGGTCCATCCGTCCCGGCTGATGGAAGCCGTGGTAGTAGTTGACCAGCACGTCGTCGGCGTACCGCATCGTGCACTGGACCTGCTCCTCAATGGGCGGCGCCGAGCCCGGTCGGATTCCCGCCTGGGCGGCGACGACCTCCCCCTTGCCCAGCCAGCCTTCGAAGAGGTCGAAGAAGTGGACGCCGTGCTCGATGAAGATGCCGCCGCTCTTGGAGCGGTCCCAGAACCAGTGGTTGGGGCCGAGGTTCTCGTCGGACGCGTAATTCTCGAAGAACGCGTGGATCGGCTCGCCGAGGACCTTCTCGGAGATCAGCCGGCCGACGGCGTCGCTGACCGGGTTGTACCGCTGCATCAGGTTGGCGGTGAGCAGCCGATCGTTGCGCCGGGCTTCGGCGAGCATCTCGTCGGCCTGCGCGACGGTCGTCGCCAGCGGCTTCTCGCAGATCACGTGCTTGCCCGCCCGAAGCGCCTGCATCGCCTGGGGATGATGCAGGAACGGCGGCGTGGCGATGTAGACCAGGTCCACGTCGTCGCGACTCAAGAGCGTGTCGACGTCCTCGACGTCGGGCACGCCGAACCGGCGAGCCGCGGCGATCGAGGCCTCGCGACTGGTTCCGGCCATGGCCTTCAGGCGGACGCCCGGGACCTGGACGAACTGCTGAAGCGCGTAGAGGCCGAAGCCCCCGCAACCGACGACGCCGATCCGGATCTCGCCCTGTTCCATGACTCGCTCGCTTCCTTGTTTTTCGACGTTCCCGGTTGATCCTCAATTGTGCCGGTTCGCTCCACCCAGGTCAATTCGAGCGAAACATGGGGTACAATCGTAGGTGTTGGAAATCTGGAAGACGTAATCCGCATCGGAGTCGCGTTTCCCTCTCCCGCCGGGAGAGGGTGGCCGGACGGCCGGGCGAGGGGCATCGGATTTCGAGGTGTGCGCGGCTCGCATGGACCCCAACCCGTGATGACCCCCGACGACCCTCATCCGCCCTTCGGGCGCCTTCTCCCGGGGGGAGAAGGGATGATTGCGACGGATCACCCCCTGACTAACCCGCGTCGAAGCAACGATAGAATGAAGGCCGCCGGAATATGAGTCAGGACCAGAGTGAACCGCCGATGGTCGGCCTGGTGATGGGCAGCAAGTCCGACTGGGAGACGATGCGGCACGCTTCCGCGCTGCTCGACGAACTGGGGATCGCGCATGAATCGCGCGTGGTCTCGGCGCATCGGACTCCCGATCGATTGTTCCAGTACGGTCGCGAGGCCGAGGGTCGAGGGCTTGAGTTGATCATCGCCGGCGCGGGGGGCGCGGCGCACCTGCCGGGGATGCTGGCGGCGGTCACGATCCTGCCGGTGCTCGGCGTCCCGGTCGAAAGCAAGGCGCTCAAGGGGGTCGATTCGCTGCTCTCGATCGTCCAGATGCCGCGCGGGGTTCCGGTCGGCACGCTGGCCATCGGCGCGTCGGGCGCGGCGAACGCGGCGCTGTTCGCGGCGGCGATCCTCGCCCGCAAGCATCCGGCGATCCGCGAGGCCCTCGCGAAGTTCCGCCAGAACCAGACCGACTCCGTGGGAGAATCGCCCGTATGAGCGCAGCGACGGGAATCGTCCACCCCCCGGCGTCGATCGCCGTCATCGGCAGCGGCCAGCTCGGCAGGATGTTCATCCAGGCGGCCCAGCAGATGGGCTATCAGGCCGGCGTCCTGAGCGCCACGAACGAGACGCCGGCCGCGCAGGTCGCCAACTGGACGATCCTCGGCCCTCCCGACCACCTGCCGGCGCTCCGCGCTCTGGCCGATCGGGCGGAGGCGGTCACCGTCGAGTTCGAGAACGTCTCGGCCCCCGCGCTTCGCTGGCTGGCCCGTCGGCGGATCGTCCGGCCGGGCTGGCGGACGCTCTGGATCAGTCAGAACCGCCACCGCGAGAAAGCCTTCCTCACCCGCCACGGCGTCCCCCACGCCCCCTGGCGCTCCGTGCGAACCGAGGACGAGCTGAACCTCGCCGTCCGCGAGCTGGGCTTGCCGTTGATCCTCAAGACCTCGGCGACCGGCTACGACGGCAAGGGGCAGGTGCTCGTGGAGAACGCCGCCGCCGCCGCCGGCGCGTGGCGGAGTCTTGGCGAAACGGCCTGCGTGGCCGAAGCCTGGGTCGAGTTCGCCGCCGAGCTCTCCGTGGTCGTCGTTCGAGGCCGGGACGGTCGGTCGGTCGCGTACCCGCCCAGTCTCAACCATCACGAGAGGCACATCCTTTCCAGCACGACGACCCCCGCGCCGGTAGGTCCGATCGTCGCGCAAGAGGCGCGCGACGCGGCGTTCGCGATCGCCCAGGCGCTCGACGCCGTGGGGGTGATCTGCGTCGAGTTCTTCCTGACGTCGGAAGGCCGACTGCTCGTCAACGAGATCGCCCCCCGGCCCCACAACTCGGGGCACCTTACGATCGAGGCCGCTTGCTCCAGCCAGTTCGACCAGCAGGTCCGCGCGGTCTGCGGGCTGCCGCTGGGGGACTGCAAGCTGGGCTCGCCGGCCGCGATGGTCAACCTGCTGGGCGACCTCTGGGCCGACGGCGAGCCCCTCTGGGAGCGGGCGATGCGCGCCGACCCCGGCGTCAAGCTTCACCTGTACGGCAAGAGGACTCCCAAGGCGGGGCGGAAGATGGGGCACATGACGGTGCTCGACCCCGACCCTCAAACCGCCCTGGCCCGCGCCCTCGCCGCGCGCCGGGCGCTCGTTCGACGGACCTCGTAACGAGGGGAGGCCCGGACCCGCCATGCGACTCGCCCATCCCGGCTGGTTGATCCTTCTGGTCTTCATGGCGCTGCCGATCGTTCGCGAACTCCGGCGGGCTCGAATCGCCTGGCCGAGCCTCGCGGGCTTCCGCCGCCGCGACGCCGGGTTTTCGGCCTGGGCCCTCCTGCACCGGATTCCGACGGCGCTGCAATGCCTGGCGATCGGGGCGCTCGTGGTCGCGCTGGCCCGGCCCCAGACCGTCGGCGGCGTGGTCCGAATCGCGGCGAAGGGGGTCGCGATCGTGGCGGCCGTCGACCACAGCTCGAGCATGAACACCGTCGACTTTCCCGCCGACGCCGACACCCACGAAATCAGTCGACTGGAAGCGGCCCGCAACACGTTCATCCGGTTCGTCGCGGGCCGCGAGGACGACCTGATCGGCCTCGTCGTCTTCGCCAATTATCCCGACCTCGCCTGCCCGCCCACGCTCGACCATCGGTTCCTGATCGAATCGGCGGAGGCCGTGCGGTCGGCCCGACCGGGGGACGACGGCACCAACATCGGCGACGCGCTCGCCTGGTCGCTCGACGCGCTGCGGCGGACGACCCCCGCGAAGAAGGTCTTGATCCTTTTGACCGACGGCAACAACCAACCGGCCGTGCCCAACCCGCTCGACCCCGTTCGCGCCGCGGAATTGGCCCGCGACCTCGGCGTGACGCTGCATACCATCGCCGTCGGCAAGCCCGGAGGCGTCGTCCACGGCGCCGACCCCGAGACCAAGCGCCGGGTCGTCGCCGAGACCGAGGGGCCGAACCTCCCCTTGCTCCAGTCCCTGGCCGACGTCACGGGGGGGCGGTCGTTCGTCGCCAC
This sequence comes from uncultured Isosphaeraceae bacterium, assembly GCA_937907405.1. GTDB lineage: Bacteria > Planctomycetota > Planctomycetia > Isosphaerales > Isosphaeraceae > Paludisphaera. The sequence continues at coordinate 10,932 of CALCIC010000404.1, forward strand.
CGACGCCGACGCGCTCGACGAGGTCTTTGAGACGATCAACCGCCTTGAAAAGAGTCAGATCCAGAACGAGGTCCGCACCCGATACGACGAACGCTTCCTCCCCTGGGCCTTCGCGGCGATCGGCCTCTTGACGCTCGATCGACTGCTCACCAGCGGACGGCTTCGACGGTTGCCCTGAACGAAACCATGAACATCGGAAATCCGCATTACCTCTGGCTCTTGCCGATCGCGCCGTTGCTTATGCTCTGGGCGCTGCGCGGTCGTCGCAACAAGGCACGCGCCTGGGAGGCGCTGGACCGATGGGGCCGCGCGCCCGGCGATCGGTCGGCCGCCGTCCTGACCGCGTTGGCCCTGACGATCGCGGCGACGGCCCAGCCGAGGTTCGGCATCGTCCCCGAACCGCCGATCGGCCCCGGCCAGGACGTGGTCCTGGCCTTCGACGTCAGCCGGAGCATGGGCGCCGAGGACGCGACTCCCAACCGCCTGGCGCTGGCCGTCGAGACCGCCAGGAGCCTTGTCCAGCGGCTGGCTCGCCAACCTTCCGACCGTTCGGCGGTCGTCGCGTTCGCGGGTCGCGGCGTGCTCCGCTGCCCGTTGACCCAGAACATGGGGGCCGTCGTCGATGCGATGGACCGTCTCCGACCGGGGGACGTCCGGCCCGGCGGCACCGACCTCGGCGCGGCCCTGAGCGCCTCCCGCGATGCGTTCGACCCCGACGAGCCGACCGAGGGCCGGACCATCGTCCTCTTCTCGGACGGCGAGGATCACCTTGAGCGCTGGAACGGCCCGCTCCAGCGATTGATCGACGCGGGCGTGATCGTCCATACGATCAGCCTGGGGGACGCGGTCGACGGCCGGTCGGTCCCCTCCTCGTCGACCGGTCCGCCGCTCGTCTATCAGGGCGAACCCGTCGTCTCCAAACGCCGAGACGACGCGCTCGAGGCGATCGCCGAGCGAACCGGCGGCGCCTGCCTGAAGCTCGGCCTGGCGACGACCGACCTCGGTTTGCTCTATCACGACCGGATCGCCCCCGTGGCCCGCGCCCATCGCCTGGCGAGCCGGGCGGCCGACCGCCCCGAGCGGTTCCCGATCTTCCTCGCGGCGGCCCTCGGATGCCTGCTGATCGGCTGCCGGCCGTTCGATCGGATCGGGCCGTTCCGATGGTTCTCGAAGCGGTCGGTCGGCGCGGCGGTCGTGGCGACGGCCGTGCTCGGCGAGTTGGGCGCGGCGTACAGCGAATCCGCGGCCGAGGCCGTCGTCCAGGGGCGGTCGGCGTACGCCGACGGACGGTTCGCGGAGGCCCTGAGCTACTTTGCGAGCGCCTCGGCCCGCGCGCCGACCAACCCCGTTCCGCACTACAACGCCGCTGCTTGCTTGTTCCAGATGGGACGGTACGCAGAGGCGGGGGGCGCGTATCAGCAGGCGCGGACGCGGGCCGACGCGGCCTTGCGGACCAAGATCGATTACGGGCTGGGCAACACGTTGCTTTGCCTGGGCGACCTGGCCGGGGCGATTCAGGAATACGACGCCTGCCTGGCTTCAACCGCGCGAGGGCCGGGCCTGGACGCCGTTCGGCGCGACGCCGCCGTCAACCGTCGATTCGCGATCGAGAGGCTGCGATCCGACCTTGGCCGGAGCGCTGAGAACGACCCGTCCATGACCCAGAAAAACCAGCCCTCGCCCCCGAGGAGCAGCGACGCTCGCGAGGACGACGAGCCCGGCGAATCGCCGTCGAAGGACGGCCGGGGCGACGAGCAAGGCGACGACCCCCGGCGATCCGGGAGCGGCAGGACGGGGGGCGCGGGGGGCTCGGGCCGAAGACCTCCAGGCGACGCCGACGAATCGCCCGGCGATCAACTCGACGCGGCCGTCGACGCGATCCGCGACGCTCGCCGCGCGCGGCTCCCCGATGAGCCGCCGGCCGACGATCCTCGCATCGATCGCAAGGACTGGTAGCTCATGCGGACGCCGCTCTCGACTCAACGTCGTCGAACCGTTCGCCTCGTCGCCGCCGGCTTCCTGGCCGCGACACTGGCTGTCCCGATTGCGAAAGCGCAGGCCCCGGACGCGATCCAGGTCCGATTCGACGCCGCGCCGGGGCCGTATCTGGTGGGGCAGGGGATCGAACTTCGGGTCGCGCTCGTGGCGCGGGACAAACGACCGACGCTCGAACTGCCGACCCTCGCCGACGCCCGGATCTGGGCCGTCGACGCCTCGTTCAAGCCGATCAGCGCCGGCAGCGTGGGCCGGACGATTATGAGTGAGAATATGTTCTTGACCCGGCTTCGGCTCGTCGCCCGGAGCGCCGGGACGCTCGACGTTCCGCCGGTCGTCGTCCGGCTCGGCGGTCGCGAGGGGAGAAGCAAGCCGCTGCGGCTGAGGATCGAGAATCCGCCGATCGCCGGCCGCACGGCCGACTTCCTCGGCGGCGTGGGCGCGTTCTCGGTGGAGGCCGAGGCCGACGCGCGGCGGGTGCGGGTCGGGCAGGAGTTCCTGTATCGGATTCGGATCACCGGGCCGGCCGCCTGGGGGACGTCGACGCGTCCCGAGTTGGACCGCCTCCGCGCGCTGCCGATCGGAGCGCGCGTCGTTTCGCTCGCCGACGAGACGGTCGACGAGCCGCCGCAACGCGCGTTCGTGTATCGCATCCGGCCGTCCCAGCCGGGAGAGGTCGTGCTGCCGCCGGTTTCGATCGCGTCGTTCGACCCCGGGATTCAGCGCTACGTGACCCGGGCGACCAGCGGCGTGCCGCTCCAGGTCGTCGCCGCGCCGACGTTCGACGCCTCGAAGCTCGAATACCGACCGGCCGAAGCGAGCGAGGTCGGCAAGGCGGTCGCCGTCGCCTGCGGCCTGGCGGTGCTGGCGGCGGGCGCGGCAGTGGTCGCCGTGCTCGGCCGCCGCGTCTGGCGGGTTTGGTTCGAGGCCGCTCGAACGGGCCCCGGCGCGGCGCGGCGGTTCGCCCGAACCGCGGCGACGGAACTGGAAGCGCGGGCCGAGGATTCCCCGGTTGAGACGGCCCGACGCGCCAACGACGCGCTGGTCGAGTATGCGCGGTTGAGCGTGGGACGGCCTCCCGGCGCGCTGACGCCCGACGAGGCGCGCGCGGCGATCGCCCGGGCGAGCGGCTCCGAAGGGTTGGGCCGAAACGCCGCGCGGCTGGCCGCGCGGTGCGATAGGATCTTGTTCGCCGAGGGCGCCGGGGAGGCGTCGGGCGAGAAAGGCGAGACCGCCTCGCTGTCGCGGGACGCCCGAGACCTGTTCCAAGCTCTCGGGCGATCGGGCGGTTGGAGGCGGAGTCTGGCGAGGTCGACGCTCAGCGGACCGCGAGATGCGACGACCGGGTCGCGGCCGTGTTGAACAGCTCGCGCGAAGGAGGAGCGGCGGGGGAGGTCCTGGCGACCTCGAACCCTTCGACCTTGTGGACCGGGATCACCTTGTTGATCAAGGTTTCGATCAGCGTCAGCGGTTCGCCCTGATCGGGGCCGACGAACAAATAGGCGACGCCGTCCTTGCCCATCCGGCCGGTGCGGCCGATGCGGTGAACGTAGTTCTCGGGATCGTCGGGGATGTCGTAGTTGACGACGTGGCTGATGTCGTCGACGTCGATCCCCCGGCCCACGACGTCGGTCGCGACCAGGACCTGAACGGCGCCCGTGCGGAACCCCGACATGACCCGGTCGCGGGCCGATTGCGCGAGGTCGCCGTGGATCGCCGCAACCCCGTGGATCGTCCGCCGGAGTCGCTCGGCGAGCCGGTCGGCGCCCCGCTTGGTCCGGGTGAAGACGATGCACTGACGCGGCTTGTCGCGCTTCAGCAGGTGGCTCAGCAGCTCCATCTTGCGGTCGTGGTTGACCGAGATGTAATACTGCTGGATCGACTCGACCGAGGGTTCGTCGCGCGACAGGTTCTGCTCGACCGGCTTGTGCATGTAGCGCTGCGCCAGCTTCCGGACCTCGGGACTGATGGTCGCCGAGAGCAAGAGGGTCTGGTGCGGCGTCGGCAACTTGCGGAAGACGCGTTCGATGTCGGGGCGGAACCCGATGTCGAGCATCCGGTCGGCCTCGTCGAGGACGAAATGGAAGACGTCGCCGAGATAGAGCGTCCGCCGCTCGATGTGGTCGAGCACCCGGCCGGGCGTGCCGACGGCGATGTCGACCCCCTGGCTGAGCTTCCTGAGCTGGCGCTCGATCGGCTCGCCGCCGTAGAGGCCGCAGACCGAAACGTCGCTTCGGTTTTGCGCCAGTTTTTGGATTTCAACGACGATTTGCTGGGTCAACTCGCGGGTCGGCGCCAGGATGATCGCCTGCGGACCACGGCCGCGCGGTTCGAGCATCTCGATGAGCGGGATGCCGAAGGCCGCCGTTTTGCCGGTGCCGGTCTTGGCCTGTCCGATGATGTCCAACCCTTCAAGCGCGACGGGGATGAACGCGGCCTGGATCGGGGAGGGGGTTTTGTACCGTGCGAGCGTAAGGGCCTTGAGCATCGTCGGGCTCAGCCCCATCGTGCGGAATCCAGGGGTGGATTCCTCCTTAACTGAACGAATCAAACAATCCTCCGAGAAAGTCGACTTCACGACGAGAGTAGGTAAGCGTCACGGACACCTTACCGCCGTGACCATCGGTTTTTCGTCTTGATTGATTTCTTCATCGTCGAATCTACCAGATCGCCCCGGCCTCGTCAAAGCCAAGTCGTCGAAATCCTGGGGTAGGGGTGAGCGTCTCGAAAGTGGGTGGGAAATCTCGTCCAGCAGAGGCGGTTGATGGGTAGCCTCGGATTACCGTTTTTCCCGCTCCGGGGGGGGCCGCATGTCGGTCGAGCATCCG
>CALCIC010000405.1 GCA_937907405.1 uncultured Isosphaeraceae bacterium
GCGAATGTGCTTGTAGAGGGATCGCAAGAGCCCCCTCCTCCGATGCTCGGCGACGACGTAGACGCTCTGAAGCCACCAGATCCAGCCGTCGCGCCAGTCGCTCCATTCCCGGCTGACGGCGGTCTGGGCGATGATCGTCTGATCGCCGACCTGCTCGACCACCCAGTATCGAAGGCGGTCGGAATCGGCCAGGGCCCGCGCGACGCCTCGTTCAAGGACGCTGGAGTCCAGGCGCTTGCCCTCGGTCTCATCGGCGAGCCGCCGATTGAACTCGACGATCACGGCCTGGTCGCGCGGCGAGGCGTCGCGGATCTTGAAGGGCGTCAGGGATGTGGAATGGGACGTCACGGGCGGTCGCTCCGCCGGTTGCGGGCGCGCCGGCTGGCTTCCTGGAGCACGCGCTGGTCGTCGTCGGTCAATCCGGTCCGCCCTTCGCGGGCGATCTTCGCCAGAACCTCGTCGAGCCGGGCGTCGAGCTGTTCCTCCGGCAAGACCGAGACCGACGGGACCTTGGCGCCGACGGCCCCGCCCAAACCTCGACTTTGCCCCGGGGTCCGCGTCCTGGGCTGCTCGAAGGCGACCGGCGAGAAGATCTTGAGCCGAGGACGCCGGAACCGGCCCGAGGTCAACCGCGACCACCGAAGGTCGAACTGCTTGAACACGAACGCGAACGCCGCCCCGGCCAGGTGGGACTCGTAGGCGACCAGCCCCTGACGATCGTTGAGGAACGGCAAGAGCATGTAGATTCCCAGAAGGACCCACATCGGCATCGGGATGAAGAAGAACAGGATCTCCCGGCGCGGGTAGTACAGCGTGTACAAGGTGACCACCGCCATCACCGCGCCCGAGGCGCCGACCATCACGCCCGCCTGCGGCGACAGGGCCTGGATCACGGCCCAGCCCAACGTGCTGACGACGGCCGCCGCCACGTAGAAGGCCGTGAAGTCGCGACTGCCGTAAAGCGCCTCCATCTCGCGGCCGACCAGCCAGAGGAACCACATGTTGCCGAGGATGTGCCAGAGGTCGGCGTGAAGGAACGTCGCGGTGAGCAGTTGCCAGACGCGGCCCTGGTGGAAGATCCCCTCGGGCGAGGCGGCCAGCCAGTCGAGGATCCAGCGCTTGTCGACGTGGAACGCGCGCTCGGCCAGAAACACGACCACGTTGATCGCGATGATGGTTTTACAGACGGAGGCCACCCCCCCGAACCAGGCGGGGCCGCTCCCTTCGCCTCGGTAATACTCGCGGTCGTAGATCCCCATTTTGGCTCCGCTCCGGCGTCGGGACGACGTTCACCGGAAGATGAATTCGATCAGGCCGAGGCTCTCAATTTCATCATCGGAACCGTGATCCCAACTGTCAACGGCCCGCGCGGGACTCAAGCGACGTCGACGGCGGATTGATCAGCTCCCCGCGGTCGAACCGCGACCGTCCGGCCGGATCAGTCGAGTTCCAGGGCTGCGATCGCCTCTTGCTTGTTCTCGTAGATCGGCCAGACGATGTCCAGCGAGGTCACGCGAAGCAATTCCCTCGTCCGCTCGGTGACGCCCGCGAGGGCCATCGAGCCGCCGTGCGAGACGGCCAGCTTCCAGGCGCGGATCAGCAGGGCCAGGAACATCGACCCGAAGTTGCCCACCCGGCTGAGGTCGAAGACGATCAGCGGGTTGTCCTCCCTGCGGATCGGCTCCAGGATCAGGTCGGCGACTTGCTCTTCCAGTCGGTAGGCCAGCTTCTCCAGGGCCGGAGTCGCCGTGATCACCGTCACGTCGCCGTGACGCTCGATCGTGAACGCTTCATCGGAGTCCGATTTCCTGGTGACCATCGTTGGTGCTCGCCGCCTGAAGGTGCTGGTACGAACGAACCGAGGACGACGAAAGCCGCCGACTCTCCCAGCTAGGGTAGGGAGTCGGTCGGCCCTCGGCAAGTTCAAAGACCGCTGCGGAACCGACTCGGATCGTTCGCGAGGCGTTCCCGCCACGTCGCGGGGGCCTCGGCGGGTTCCGACGCCCCGGCGCCGCCTCCCCCGCGTTTCAGGCCGAGGGCCGGCAGTTGGAGAAGGCCCGAATCACCTCGTGGAGGTCGCTGCTGACGAGCAGCTCGTCGTTCTCAAAGTCCCTCAGCCAGACGTAATTGTCGCGGTACGCCTGGGCGAGCAGGGGATACAGATCGGAGAGCCGGATCGGAATCGACGGGGCGTCCGACTCTTCGTGATCTTCCTCGGGATAAGGGAACAAACGCAGTCGTGCGGTCGCCATCAAAGTCCTCCTTGCATTCCCGAGGGATTCCATCGCGTGGCTCGGGAGCTCGTTCGGCAGGGCGCTCGGGGCCGAGCTCGAGTCGCCGGGGCGGGTCGACTGGTGAGGTGACTTTGACGCGCCTTCCCCGACTCGATTCCTGTCTGCCCCTTCACATCGGCTCGACGACCGCCCGAGCATCACCAAAACACCGACGGCTCGAACGGACCCTCCCCCGGCGGTCCTCTCGGCCGGCCGACCCTCGCGCGCGCTACGACCGTCGCTGGCGGCGCGGCCGGAAAACTCGGGGCGACGTCGCCGGAACGTTCTGCTAGAGTCCCCCCACGCAACAAGACGGGCCTCCCGGCCGCGCGTCCGCCCCCTCGCGGCCCGGCCGGGATGAAGGATCAACGCCCGTCGCGCGACCGCTCAAGGAGGAGTGAGACGCATGGATGCTCGCAGCGTTCGGCCCCCGGCCTTCCGCCCCGTCGCCGCCCTTGTCCTGGGTTGCCTGCCGCTGCTCTGCGGCGCCTCTCATCGGACGGCCAACTTCGTCGTCGAGGCCCCCAACGCCGAGATCGCCCGAACCGTCGCCGACCACGCCGAGAAATGCCGACGAACCATCGCCAGGGCCTGGCTGGGCAAGGAACTCGACGACTGGGCCCGGCCCTGCCCGGTGAAGGTCAAGCTCACCGGGGGAGAGGCCGGCGGCCTGACCTCGTTCGGCTTCGACCACGGCCACGTCAGCGACCAGAGCATCGTCGTCGAGGGTCGCCTCGAGCGCATCCTGGCCTCGGCCTTGCCCCACGAGGTCACCCACACGATCTTCGCCGCCTACTTCGGCGGGCCCATGCCCCGGTGGGCCGACGAGGGCGCCTCGCTTCTGAGCGAGGACGAACGCGAGCGGCGACGCCACGACCAAATCGCCGACGACCTGCTCGCCCGCCGCGGCGAGGTCTCGCTCGGCAAGCTGTTCCAGATCGAGGAATACCCCGACGACCTCATGTCGTTTTACGGACAGGGCTATTCGATCTCCCGGTTCCTGATCGAGATCGGCGGCCGTCCCCGGTTCCTCAAGTTCGTCCGCGAGGGTCTCGAGTCGGGATGGGACCGCGCCACCCTCGACCACTACGGCCTGGCCGACGTCCACGAGCTCGACCGCGCCTGGCGGTCCTGGCACCGCGTCGCCCTCACCGCCCACCAGGCCCCCCGCCAACGTGACGACTCGTTCCTCGCCCTCGGCGACGACCAGAACCAACCCTGATCGACGGCCGATCCCCCGGTTCTCCTCGCGGGGTAATTGGCTTCGTTCGCTCCCGATCGCGCGACCGACTCGCCCGCTCACGGCCTCGGTCGCCTCTCCCAATCCATCCCGGCCTGCTAACGGCTCACTGGGTGAATTGGCTTTGTTCGTCGGCCCCGATTCACCGAGAGACGAGACCCAAGCCCTTTTCAACCATCGGCTTGCGATCGCCCAACCGATTGGCTTCGATCGCGCGAGAAACACAGGTTTTGGTTCGTCCGGGCCTCCCCACCTTTCTCCCCGGCCCTTCCGGTCCCGCGCCGGGCGTCGCGATTCGGCGCCTCCCGATTGGCTTTGATCGCGCGCTTTTTTCGAGAGCCGCCCTCGTTCCGCTCTCGGGGGAAATTGGCTTTGATCGCGCGTTTTCTTCCGCGAGACTCGCCGACGGCCGCCTGCCGGGGGACGTTGGCTTGCTCTGAGAGGCTATCCGGAGACTCCCTGGAACGGCTTAAGCGGGGTGCCACGGGTTCCGTACTCGGACCCCGTGCCGGCCGGGCCTCGCGTACACGGGGGCCGAGTACGGAACCCGTGGCACCCAAGACCCCCATCTTTACAGACAAGACCGATGTGAATCGATCGAGCCGGACTTCCCGGACAGCCTCTTACCTGTCCTCCTACCGCCGAATTGGGAAAGTGCCGGACGACTCGCATAGTCATCCAATTTGAATATACGACCGATCGACGGATCTGCTTGACGATCCGGCTTGATCGCCCCGCGACTCGGCGCGATCAATTCGGGTCGAGAGGGTTGGGCGACCTACGAGGATTCGAGGGATCGTCTCGCCGATCCAACAACGTAACCCTCGGAGTAGGGCGGAGCGGATAGGCCGTCCACCATCCGGCTCAGGTCCCGAGGCAGGCGGCCACGCCGTTCCCCCTCGCCTTGCAATTCCATCCTCCCACTCTCTCTCGGGAGTCCCTTGTCGAAGTCCATGAAGTCGGTTATTGTTTTTAGCCTTCTTTCGACTTACCCCGCCTGACAGCGATGACGGGCCGGGCTGGACTTCGATTCGGCGTTCCGGCTCACCACTCCCTTCCGTCCGAACCGCGAGACGAACCCCGCTATGATCCGTTTGGTCAACGCCCACAAGAAGTTCGGCAATCAGACGATTTACGACGGCATCGACGCTTCGATCGTCCGTGGCGATCGGATCGGCTTGCTCGGGAAGAACGGCGCCGGCAAGTCGACCCTGTTCAAGGTGTTGACGGCTCAGGAGTCGCTGGACTCCGGCGAACTGCTCCGCGACCGCAAGTGCTCGATCGGCTATCTCTCGCAGGAGATTCATCCGCTCCGCGAGGGGACGGTCTTCGAGAACATGTTGAACCACCTCGGCCCCTGGACCGAGGCCGATCTCCGGCTCAAGGCGGTCATGAAGGGGCTGGAGGCGGGCGACCCGCAAGCCCTGGAGGACTACGACGACGCGATGGAAGCGTTCGTGGCCGCCGGCGGCTACGAGATGGAGGCCCGCGCCAAGGCGATCCTGCTGGGCCTGGGGTTCTCGGTCGCCCAGCTCGACGCGCCGGTCGCCACCCTCTCGGGGGGTTGGGCGATGCGGTTGGCGCTCGGCGGCCTGCTCGCCTTCGAGCACGACCTCCTGCTCCTCGACGAGCCCACCAACCACCTCGACCTCCTGAGCGTCAAGTGGTTCGAGGATTTCCTTCGCTCCTACTCCGGCGCGATCCTGATCACCTGCCACGACCGCGATTTCCTCGACCGCGTCATCACCAGGACGTTCGAGCTGGAGCTGGGCAAGCTCCACTCGTACGCCGGCAATTATTCGGCCTACCTGCCGCAGAAGGAGCATCGGCTGGCGGTCCACCAGGCGTCGTTCGACACGCAGCAGAAGAAGCTCCGCCAGATGCAGGACTTCGTCGATCGCAACCGCGCCAACGCGGCGACCGCCGCGCGGGCCCAGAGCCGGCTCAAGGCGATGGACAAGATGGACCGGATCGACGCGCCTCGGGCCGACAATTCCTCCGTCCGAATCCGTCTCCCCGAGCCGCCCCGGAGCGGTCAGATCGTCGCCAAGTTCGCCG
>CALCIC010000406.1 GCA_937907405.1 uncultured Isosphaeraceae bacterium
GCAACCGGTCAGCATCGTCGGCCAGTACCGCGCGGTCGGGCCGGTCGCGACGTCGGCCGTCGACCCGACGGCCAGGATCGATCTCGACGCGGAAGTCGCCGGCGACGCGGGCCGCGCTCTGGCGTGGCGGAGGATCAACGCCGACGCCGAGGGGCTCGTCGACCTGGGAGCGCTGCTGTCGCCGGGATCGTCGGGAGTCGCCTACGCGGTCGCGGCGATCGACTCGGAAACCGGTCAAGAGGCCCGGCTGGTTCTCGATACTCCGGGAGCAGTCGCGGCCTGGCTGGACGGAAAACCGGTGCCCCTGGCGCGGTCGAAGGGGACCGGACCCTTCTCGTCGCGGATCGAACTTCCCCAAGGGCCGAGCACGCTCTTGATCCGCATGCCGGCGGCCGGGAACGGATCGGCGGTCCCGCTTGTGACCACGATCGTCGCGCCCCGAGCGGTCGGCTTCAGCGCCGGGGAGTCCGGGCTGTCGGCGGCGGTCGGAACCAAGTGAGAACCATCAACTCGTGACATGCCCTGAAACCGACGAATCCAGGTCGACGCCGACGATCGCCGTCGCCATCCCGTGCTACAACGAGGCCGCGGCGGTCGGCGCGGTCGTCGACCAGTTCCGCGCGGCGCTTCCGGACGCCGAGATCGTCGTCTTCGACAACAACTCAAGCGACGGCACCGGCGGGGTCGCAACGGCCCGAGGCGTCCGGGTCGTCGAGGTGCCCAGGCAAGGCAAGGGCCACGCGGTCCGCGCCGCGTTCGAGACGCTGAGAGGTTTCGACGTCGTGATGATGGTCGACGGCGACGGCACCTATCCGGCCGAGGCGGCCCCGCTGCTGGCGGCGCCGATCCTGGAAGGGATCGCGGATACGACCGTCGGCGCGCGCCAGCCCGAGCCCGGCGCGGGGGCCATGGCGCCGATCCGGGCGATCGGCAACGTGCTGATCCGGTCGGCGTTCCGGGTCTTCATCGGCCCCGGGGCGGGCGACCTGCTTTCGGGCTATCGGGCGTTCAGCAGGTCGTTCGTCGAGAGCGTCGAGCTTCGTTCCGAGGGCTTCGAGATCGAGACCGAGCTGTCCGTCGCGACGGTCGTCCGGCGGTTGCCGGCGATGGAGGTCTCGGTTCCGTATCGTCCCCGGATCGCGGGGACCGAGAGCAAGCTGCGGGCGTTTCGCGACGGCCGACGGATTCTGAGGAAGATCGTCGCCGAAGGGATCAGGCTCAAGCCCTGGCGCGCGGTCGCGGCGTGCGCCGTCGCCTCGGCGGTCGTCTGCGGGCCGTTGGTGGCCCAGCCGTCGACCCGCGCGGTCGGCCTGATCCTCGTCGCGGCGGCGTTCGTCTGCCTTGGGGTCGCTAAGCTCCGTCTCGGCTCGGCCCGAGGCGGGCCGACGGGCTAGGCGTCGTCTCGTGGGGGGGAGTCCGCCCCCCAGCCGGGAGCGGTGGTGAAACCGGCTCGGCGGGAGGCTCGTCCTCCTTGGGGGCGGCGTCCCAAAGCTTGACGGTGCGGTCGCTGCTGGACGAGGCGAGGATGCGGCCGTCGGGACCGAACGCCAGGTCCGTGATCGATCCCGAATGACCGTTGAGCGAGAGCACCGACTGGCCGCTCGCCAGGTCCCAGATCCGGATGCTCTTGTCGAGGCCCCCCGAGGCGAGCCGATCGTCGGGCGCGAACGCCAGGGCTTCGACCGCGCGGAGATGCCCCTTGAGTGTTTGCTGAAGCGACCCGTCGGCGACGTCCCAGACCTGAATCGTCGCATCGCCGGAGGCGGTCGCGAGGAGTCCGCCGTCGTGGTTGAAGGCGATCGCCCCGACGTGTCCGCCGTTCCCCTTGAGCGTGGTCCGCAGCGTCCCGCCTGGCAGTTCCCAGAGCTTCGTCTCGCCGTCGTTGGAGGCCGAGGCCAGGAGCGCGCGGTCGGGGCTCAGGGCCAGCCGGCGAACGTCCACGGCGTGGCCTTTGAGCGAGGCGCGAACCGCGCCGTCGTCGGCGTTCCAGATTTGGACGTCGCAGGAGTCGCCGCCCGAGGCCAGCCAGTGGCCGTCGCCCAGGAACGCCAGGGCGTTGACGACATGGTCCAGGACCGAAGGGATCGAGACCAGACGACCCGACTCGACCTCCCAGACGCGGACGACGTTGTGGGGCGGCCCGAACCGATTGGGCAAGCCCGCGCCGGAGACCAGCAGGCGGCCGTCGGGGCTGAAGGCCAACGAGCGGATCGGTTCGTCGTGTCCCAGCAGGACGTGGAGCAGCCGTCCCGTGGCGGCGTCCCAGATCCGCACCGCGTGATCGTCCTGTCCGGAAGCGATCCGCCGACCGTCGGGGCTGACGGCCACGCATGCGACGGAGCCTCCATAGTTCAAGATCGAAGGGCTGTACAAGGTCAACGGCCTGGGCGGGCTGTCGGCGTCCCAGACCTTGATCGAGCCGTCGGTCGACGCGGAGAGCAAGTCGCGGCCGTCGCGGCTGAACGCGACGGCGAACACGCACTCGGTATGCCCCTTGAAGGTGTGTAGTTTGCGTCCGGAGGTCGGTTTCCAGAGGTTGACGGTGTCGTCGGAACCCGCGGAGGCCAGCCGACCGTCGGGTTCGTAGGCCAGGCAAAGCACGGCACCGTCGTGGCCCTGGAGCACGGCGACGGAGCGGCCTGATTGGGCCTCCCAGATCCGGATGGCGCCGTCGACGCTTCCCGCGGCCACATGGCGGCCGTCGGGGCTGAACGCGACGACCCGAACCTGCTCGCCGACCCCGCTCAACTGGTGGACGAGTCTTGGTTCGCCGTCGAAGCTCCAGAGCTTGACCGCGCCGTCGAGCCCTCCGGAAGCCACGAGTCGGCCGTCGCGACTGACGTCGACCGAAGCCACCGGCCCGTAGTGCCCGCTCAGGTCAGGCTTGATCGGCTGGCCGTCCGCGACGTTCCAGACTCGGACGACATGCCGCGACAGCCCGCCGACCAACCGTCGGCCGTCGGGGCTCCAGGCGAGCGACAGCACGGCGCCGCGGTCGACCTTGATGGTTCGCTTAAGCGAAGCTGTCGCGACGTCGTAGAGGCCCAACGCGTCGTCGGGGCCGGGACCGGCGAGCCATCGGCCGTCAGGGCTGAACTTGAGGACGTGCACCCCCGCCGACAGGGTGTCGCGGCTGGGGCTTCTGACGTCGATCGTCGATCGGAGCGTTCCATCGACGCGATCCCACAGCCGAATCCGGTCGCCGAGCTCAAGCGAGGCGATCGCGCGGCCGTCGGGGCTGAAGGTCGCGTCGATGAAGCCTTCGCCCGGAGATAGCAGGGTGAGCCGTTCCTCGTCGCCGAGCCGCTTCAGATAACGATACTCCCACCCCCGCAGGTCCGGCTCGCCGGGGGCCGGCTGCAACAGGTCGAGGTGGCGGCGCATCTGGCCGAAGTCGTCGGCGTCCCAGGCCGCCATGGCCAGGTTGGAGCGGGTGGCGTACAGCGTCCGGCGGAGCACGTCTCGCACTGATTGCAGTCTCGAATTGGCCAGATCGGCGCGACGCCGCGCCCTGGCTTCCTCGCCGGCCAGCCGGTGCTGGTCGATCGCCTGATCGTGGAACCGCCGAGCCGCCGCGAGCGACCCGATGGAGACGATCACGAGGAGGGCCGCCAGCAGACTCGCCAGCGCGGCGATCTCGGGATTCCTCCTGGCGCAGCGCCCGCCGCGCTCGATCAGCGAGGCCCGCCGCGCCTTGACCGGCTCGTCGTCGATGAACCGCTGAAGGTCGGCGGCGAACTCGCCGGCGGTCGAATAGCGGCGCGCCGGGTCGCGCTCGATGGACTTTTGAACCACGGTCGCCAGGTCGCGGGGGATTCGACGGTCGAGCTTGGCGAGCGACGGCGGCGCGGACTCGGCGACCCGCTTGATGAGCCGGGCGCGATCGCGGTCGCCGTAAGCGGTTCGACGCGCCAGCAACTCATAGAGCGTCAACCCTAGCCCGTAGACGTCGCCGGCGCGGCCGTACACCCCCTCGAACGCCTCCGGCGGCAGGTAACGAACCGTGCCCAGGACGTCGCCGGGCTGGGTCAGGTCTTGCTGGTCGGCGGCCTTGGCGAGCCCGAAGTCGGTCACCCAGACGGTCCCTCGGTCGTCGAGCAGCAGGTTGGACGGCTTGATGTCGCGGTGCAGGACGTTCTGCCCGTGCGCGTAGTCGAGAGCGCGCGCGACGTCGACGCCGAGGCTCGCCACGCGCTTCCAGTAGCCCTCCTTGCCCGGGAGGATCGGAGGGGCGGCCTGGGAGGGGAGCGACGGCGGCGGTCCGCCGGGCGGATCGGCCCCGGCGGCCGATTCCGACGACGACTCCGGCGCGACCTCGGTAGCCCTCGGCCGCCCCTCAAGCAGAGCGCGGACGATGGCGACGACCGTGGAGTCGTCCGCCGTCTCGCTGGAGTCCCCCTCGACGACGAGGGACGACGAGGACGGCGAGTCGATGGGCGTTGGATCGCGCTCGAAGACCAGCGCGCCGGCGTCGGCGACGGTCACGCCCATCGCCGCCTCATGCGCCTGTCTCGTCGCCGCGGCCTCGGTCGCGTCGATGGGGGATTTCAGGCTCCGAAGCACGTTCAACACGGTGTGCAGACCCGTCCCCGTGATCAACTGCATGACGTAATAAGGCGTGCCGTCGTGCTCGCCGACGCCGAAGACGGGCACGATGTTGGTGTGATGCAGCCGCGCGGCGGCCTTGGCCTCGCGCTCAAACCGCCGTCGCGGTTTGGAGTCGGCCGCGCCCCGCGAGAGGACCTTGAGCGCCACCCGCCGGCTCAGCGAGACCTGCCAGGCTTCGTAAACCACCCCCATGCCCCCCCTGCCGATCTCACGAATGATCTCGAAGTCGCCGAACGAAGTCGGCCGGGCGTGCTGGGACGAGGGCGCGTAGGCGGACGACGCGTCCTCGGTCGCCGAGTACACCGAGCTGGGATCGTCAGAATCACGGCCGGTTCGATCCGTCATCGTCGCCTCGCCAGGGGGCTTTGGTGCGCTCCCGAAATCCCAAGGCGCGGTCGCCGCGCGGGATACGTCCGTCCTCGCGGCGGAGCGAGGGGAACGGTGTGACGAGGCGGCGCGTTCGACATGGGAGGAG
Source organism: uncultured Isosphaeraceae bacterium (assembly GCA_937907405.1). GTDB lineage: Bacteria > Planctomycetota > Planctomycetia > Isosphaerales > Isosphaeraceae > Paludisphaera. The sequence continues at coordinate 5,084 of CALCIC010000406.1, forward strand.
CGTGATTGGCAAATCAGATCCATCGTCGCCTTGCAACGGTTTTTTTGCAAGCGACGCGGAAGTCGAGCGTCTGGACTCAGTGTGAGTCCGTCGACGTCAGTGTTTCGGACACGTTCAACGTGACGGGCTTGGTCGCCGTCGTCGAGTTGTTCGACAGCCCGTCTGGGCGATCGGCCGCGCCGTTCGTACTCCAGACTCGCGCCGGAAGCAGCGGATCTTGTTCGTCCAGGAGCGCCAGCAGATCGGTCTCGATCTTGAGGCAAAGCTGGTCCAGGGGCAGGTGGTTGAGGCTCGTCGTCGTGAATGGGAACTGCAGTTCGGTGCCGATCTTGTCGAGGGCCAGCACCGGCGCGGCGACGAGCATCACCGCCAGGGGGGTCAACCAACCGGCCTCCTCCACGATGGCGAACGGCAGCGTGGTGAGGAACAGCACGAGAAAGCGGCGGATCTCGATGCGATAAGCCAGGGGCAGGGGGGTGGACCGAATCCGCT
>CALCIC010000407.1 GCA_937907405.1 uncultured Isosphaeraceae bacterium
GGGCCCCGCCGCAGATTTCATGCCCGCCGCGACATTCAAAAGTCCATGGCGAACCGGGTAGGCCCTGGAATCCCGTCGCCGCGATTCCTAAACTCAACTTGACGACGAAACACGACAGCATGCATTGCCGTCGCCGCGTTTCCATTCGCCCGGAATCCGCATCATTCAATCAGAAAGGTCGGTATGCCATGACGCCTCTCGTCCGACGGTCGATCGCCGCGCTGGCCAGCACCGCGTTCATGACGTTCGCGCTCGCCGGCGCCTTGCCCCTGAACGCCGCCCAGGATGCGGAAACGACCAAGACGCAAACCACGAAGAAGAAATCCGCGACCAAGGCCAAAGGTTCCGCCAAGAAGGCGGCTGCGGCCGAGGACGACGAACCCGAAGCCAAGCCCAAGGCGAAATCCGGCCGTCAAGCGCCCCCCGACGCCGAACACCGCGTCCCCCCTTACTTCGGGGCGCTCAATCTGACCGAGGAACAGAAAGAGTCGATCTACAAGATCCAGGGTAAATACCTTCCCCAGATCCAGGAGTTGGAGAAGAAGGCGGAGGACCTCCGCGAGAAGCGGATGTTGGAGGTCGAGGACGTCCTCACGGCCCCCCAGAAGAAGGCACTGGCCGAAGCCCGCAAGGCCGCCGCCGATCGCCGCAAGGCCGCCGCCAAGGCCAAGGCCGGCGACTGAACCCGACTCCGCCCGAATCGATCGAGCCGGGGACCGCGCACGCCTCGCGAGGTCCCTGGCTCGCATGGTAATCTTGCCGATCGTTCGCTCGCTCGTTCGTTCGATTCCGCCGCCGGTGTGGAGAAAACGTCCCCGATCCGTCACGGAACACCCTGGGCTGAACGTCCTTGATGGCGAGCGGTGGGCGAAGCTCGCCGGCTTGCTTCCTCAATCCCAACAACTCAAGGAGAAGAACCATGACGCGCATCCTACTGGGACTGGTCGTCGGCGGAGTGCTCGGAGCGGGCGGGATGGCGTTGGCCCGCCGCCATGACGAGGAAAAGGCCGCAAAGGTCCTTTCCGCCCGCGACATCCGGGAGAAGCTGGACGGCAACGCCGCAAGAGCGACGGTCGTGGAGGTGACGCTCAACCCGGGGCAGTCTGGTACGTCGCACCGCCACCCCGGCCCCGTGTTCGGCTACGTCCTGGAGGGTGAATACGAGTTGGGGATCGACGACCAGCCGACGAAGGTTCTCAAGACGGGCGAGACGTTCTACGAGCCGACCAACTGCCTGCACAGGGTGTCGAAGAACCCGGCCGCGACCGGGAAGACCCGCGTTCTCGCGGTCCTGGTGCATCCGCGCGACGCGAAAACCATCGCCGTGCCAGAGCAAAAAAACGAATGACCCCTTGGTCCATCTGACCCCTTGGTCCATCGACTCGTGACGATCGAACGGAACGATGTTTGAAAACCGATCGTGCGTGATGCTTTCTTGCTGGGCCGTCCGCATCGCCCTGGCCGCCTCCTTTCTGTCGGCGGTAGCCGACCGATTCGGCGCCTGGGGCCCGCCGGGAGGCGCCGGCGTCGCCTGGGGAAGCCTTGAGAAGTACGAGGCGTATGCGGCCAAGCTCAACTGGTTCCTTACACCGGCCCTGGTGTCGCCTGTCGCCTGGATCGCGACGACGGCCGAGGTGTTGATCGCCGTCGGCCTTCTGGTCGGCTGGCGGCTCAAGTGGGTCGCCTTCGCCGCCGCCGTGCTCCTGACGGCGTTCGCGACGGCGATGGTCGTCGCCCTCGGCCCCAAGCCGCCGCTCGACTACTCCGTGTTCTCCGCGGCGGCCGCCGCTTATCTTCTGTCCGCCTCGGCGGCCGCGGGAGGCGGTTCGAACAATCTCACGGCCGCCGATGAGGTTGCCTTGAAGGCCCGAGAATACGAATAGCGCGGCCGAATGGCCGCTCACCAATTGCAGGCCGCCATGTCCGCAGCGGACCATCGGGCCGAGTCGCTTGGATTCGACTCGGGCCTCGCCAGCGACTATCTTTATGGTATGTGGAGGAGAGGTCTGATCTCTCGACCGTTCGCTTCGAGTCGGTCGTCCAAGTCCCGCGACACGAGATCAAGTCATGGGACGCTCCGGTTGACGCAATAGAGAGACCAACAACGCGAGAGCGCATCCATGAATCCAATCATGCTGAGGGGAGTGATTCGTGACGGCCGGGTCGAAGTGGCCGAACTGATCGATCTGCCCGAGGGTACCGAGGTCGTGGTGACGCCCGGGACGACAGGCCCCGACGAAGGACCTGTGACGCCTGAGGAGATCGCCCGCGTCCTGGCGGCGATGCACCGATTGGAGCCGCTCGAAATACCCGAAGACGTCGCCGCCGACCTCGACGCCTGGGAGCGCGAACTCGGCCGGCACGAGATCGACCATACCGACACGGGTTTTGAGGATGTGTTTCGGTGAGACGCTTCATCCTCGACACGGGTATCGCCGGACTCTATCTCGACCGGAAGCGCGGCGTGTTCGAGCGGGCGGTGGTCGAAGTCGGCAGGGGAAACCGCGTCGGCGTCGCCGCGCCGATCCTCGGGGAGTTGGCGTTTCGCGCCGAGGGCAGCCCTTCTCGCGAACGCAACCTCCTACGCCTCCGCCAGGCGCTCGATGTTTGGCGGCTGTGGCTGGTTGACGCCGCGGTTGCGTTCGAATACGGACGGATCGCGTTCGAGCTGAAGACCATCGGCCGCCCGATGGGCCAAATCGACGTCATGATCGCCGCCGTCGCCTTCTCGCTGGGCGGCGCCACCGTTGTGACCGTGGACGGCGACTTCGCGGCCGTTCCCGGGTTGAGCGTCGAGAACTGGGCGGAGACGATCTGAATGCAAGAGGAGGGGAGCAAATGACGCCGCCGAAGGGCCGCAGCTCGATTGAGCCGATCCTCACTCCCTTCTGGATCACGACCTCGGCTCGATTCGGCCCACTCGGTTACGGCGTCACGGCGTGGTCGCTCGCGGATGCGCTTTGGATCATCCGGGGCTGGGGATACGAACTGCCGGAGGACGCGGGAGCGCCGACCACCCGCGAGGGCGTCGCCGTTGCGGATCTTGATCGCTCGCACGTCGTCGCCAACATGGGACCGATCGTCGTCCGAGGAATGTGGTATCCGTTCGTCGGGCTGGGGGTTCCGAGGTGGATGAACGACTGAGCTTGGCCGCTCGGCGCATTCATCGGACTATGGCGGAGTCGGAGCCCCAAGACGGGGCGATGCCGAAACGACCGTCCCGCCTCGTTTGGCCTGCTCGGAACCCTCGCCATCGTCAAAACCCGCATGACGTTGACCGCGGCGTCTCCGTTGTCCGGGTATAATAGGGCCGTGGCCGCTTTGGGGAGACCGCCGTTGAGCAAGCTGATCGTCACCAAAGCCGAGTTCCAGGAATTGGCCGAAGTGCGATTGGTGGAAGCGAAGTCTTTACTCGACCAAGCGATGTGGAACGGAGCGTACTACCTGGCCGGTTACGCCGTGGAACTCGCCCTCAAGGCGTGCGTCATCAAGTCGTTAATGGCGACGGACGCATTCCCGGAAAAGGAGTTCTCGAAGGACTGCTACACGCACGCTGTCGAGAAGCTCGTCAAGCTGGCCAAACTGGACGGCCCACTCACGACCGCCATGGACGCAGACCCAGACCTGCGGGCCAACTGGCCAGTCGCGCGGGACTGGTCGGAAGCGAAGCGGTATCACCGGATCGACAAGACCGAGGCGGAGGCGCTTTACGCGGCCATCGCCGACGACTCGCACGGAGTACTCCCATGGATCAAGACACAGTGGTGAGCGAACAAACCGAGGGCGGCAAGCGGCTCATCGAGGCCCTCGACGTCAACGGGCTCGACGTCCGGGTCGCGTTCTGGGCGAAGCCGACCGAAGAGGAGAAGTGGTTCCTCTATCTCGCGTCCCCTTTCGTGGACGACAAGGGACCGACGGAGGCTTACCGCTTCGTCCATCGCGTTTTGCGGGAAAGGCCGGACCTCTGGATCGACCCATTCGAGATCAGGGTGATCGGGTTGAACGATTCTCTCACCGAGGCGGCCTTGAAAGTGATGAAGCCGAGAGTTCCGGACAGCCCATTCGCGGTCAAGAATCCGATGCCGTATCCGGGAACCCGGTTGGGCGGGGCGACTCTCGGCGGGGTCAGTATCGACGGGGCTTACATCTATCCACTACCGCAGCCGGGCGTCTCAGCTCAAGACGGGATGGAATCGGCGCGATAGTTTCAACGTTGCAGCCGCCCTCCGTGAGGCCGGTCGTCAGGTCCGGCGATCATGGTCCCGCAGTCACCGTCTCCGGCTACGAAAGCACGGCGGCCCTCGCGTGGGTCGAGATCAGGCGGGCGACCTGCCCTCGGCATGAGCCGCAGCCGGTGCCGGCCTTGGTCGCCTGGGCGATCTGGTGAAGGTTGGTCCGTCCTTCCTGGATCGCGGCGACGAGGGCGGACTCTCGGACGTGGTGGCAGTTGCAGATCTCGGGATCGGCCGTCGCGGCGAACGCGCCGCCGGAGCAGAGCACGTCGACTCGATTGACCGGCAACGGGTCGCCGCGATCGAGCCAGCGGGCCAGTTCGGGCGAACTCGCGGTCTCGCCCACGAGCACCGCCCCCACGAGGCGGTCGTCGCGGACGATCAGCTTGCGATACGTCCCGGTGCGTTCCTCGATGATCTGCACCACCTCGTCGGCGTCGGTCGCGGGGCGGATCAGCCCCATGCTGGCGACGCCGACGCCGGCGACCTTGAGCCGGGTGTACGACTTCGACCCCCGGTACCGCGCCTTGGGGTCGGCCCCGGCCAGAACGCCGGCCAGGACGGCGCACTGTTCGTAGATCGGCTCGACGATGCCGTAGACCTGGCCGTCGTGCTCGGCGCACTCGCCGACGGCGTAGACGCCGGGCTCGGACGTGGCCAGGCGGTCGTCGACGAGGATTCCCCGGTTGATCTTCAAGCCCGAGGCCGCCGCCGCGTCGATTCGCGGCCGGATTCCGCAAGCCAGCACGAGCAGGTCGGCCGGCAGCGATCGGCCGTCGCTGAGCTTGATCGCCTCGATGTGGTCGTCGCCGACCACGCCCGACGCCCCCACGCCCGAGACGATCTCGATGCCCAGGCCCTCGATGGCGCGTCGGAGGAACTGGCCGCCGAGGTCGTCGAGCTGCATCTCCATCAGGGTCGCCGCCTGCTGCGCGACGGTGACGTGAACCCCCAGGTCGAGGAGCGACTTGGCGGCTTCGAGCCCGAGCAGGCCGCCGCCGAGCACGACCGCCCGACCGCCGTTCAGGGCGCGCGCGTGGTCGCGAATCCCGCGGCCGTCGTCGATGGTTCGATACGCGAAGACGCCGGCCTTCGGCTTGCCGTCCTCGCCTCGGAGGCCCTCCATCGGCGGGATGAACGCCCGGCTCCCGGTGGCGAAGACCGCCAGGTCGAAGGGATGTTCTCCGCCGTCCGCCGTCTCGACGACGCGGCGGGCCGGGTCGACGCGGTCGACCAGGACTCCGGGATGGAACGAGACGTCGTTCTCGGCGTACCACGAGGTCGGTTTGAGCGTGATCTCGTCCTGGGTGCCGCCGCTGAGGATGCGGCCGATCAGGATTCGGTTGTAGAGCCCGTGCGGCTCCTCGCCGAAGACCTGGACCTCGAATCGGCTCAAGGCGCCCCGGCGCATCAGCTCGTCAAGCAATCGTCCGGTGGCAAGGCCGTTGCCGATCACGGCGAGTCGCGTCTTGATCATGAGGGGTCTCCTTCGACGGCTTCGACGGCCGCGATCCGTACCGCGGCGAGTTTGAATTCGGGCATCCGGCTGGTCGGATCGAGCGCGGGGTTGGTTAATCGATTGGCCGCTTGCTCCCCCCCCCAGTGGAAGGGGCAGAACAGCGTGTCGGGGCGGACGTCGGCGGTCACCTCCACCTGGCACTCGATCCGGCCGCGCCGGCTTTCGAGCAGCACGCGCGAACCGTTGACGAGCTGGTGTCGCCGCGCGGCCGTGGGATGGATCAGAACGAGCGGACGGGGGCGGGCCTGAACCAGGGGACCGAGCATGCGGGTCTGCGCGCCCGAGTTGTAGTGCTCCTTGTAGCGTCCCGTCGTGAAGAAGAACGGGTAGTCGTCGTCCGGCTCCTCGCCCGCGGGTCGGTCCTCGACGGCCAGGAACCGGGCCCGGCCGTCGGGGTGGGCGAACCGATCGACGAACAGCCGAGGCGTACCGGGATGGCCCTCGCCGGGGCACGGCCAGAAGACGCCGCGGTCGCGGTCGATTCGCTCGTAGGTGATGCCGCTGTAGTCGGCCGCGCCCCCCGCGGTGGCCCTTCGCAGCTCGTCGAACACGCCTCGCGCGTCGTCGAAAGCGAACTTCGGCCCGCAGCCCAGCCGGTCCGCGAGCGCGCGAAGGATTTCAAGATCGCCACGGACTCCGACCGGCGGTCGGGCGACCCGGCGGCGATGGATCACCCGGCCTTCCAGGTTGGTCATCGTCCCCTCCTCCTCGGCCCATTGCAGGACCGGCAGGACGACGCTCGCCAGCGCGGCCGTCTCGTTCAGAAAGGCGTCGCAGACGGTCAGGTGGTCGAGCGACCTCAGCCGCTGATCGACGCGGCCGGCGTCGGGCGACGCCACGGCCACGTTCGAACCCGTCACGAACATCGTCCGCACCCCCCCCGGCCTGCCCGCGGAGTCGAGCATCTCGAAGGCGCTCAACCCCTTGCGCGGCAGGGAGGCCGGATCGACGCCCCAGACTCGGGCGACGGCCTCGCGGTGGGCGTCGACTTCGATCAGCCGGTAGCCGGGGAGCTGGTCGGCCTTCTGGCCGTGCTCGCGCCCCCCCTGCCCGTTCCCCTGGCCGGTCAACGTCCCCCAGCCGCTGTTCGGCCGGCCCGGCAGGCCCAGCGCGAGCGCCAGGTTGATGAACGCCTGCGACGTGTCGACCCCCTTGCTCTGCTGCTCGGGGCCTCGGCCGCTGAGGATCATGGCTGACTTCGCCGAGGCCAGCCAGCGGACCGTCTTGCGGAGATCGGCCTCGGCGACGCCGGTCCGCCGCTCGACGACCGCCGGGTGATACGCCAGCGCCTTGCGCCGGGCGGCGTCGAAGCCGTTGGTCCGATCGGCGATGTACGCGTGGTCGATCAGCGCCTCCTCGATCGCCAGGTAGAGCAACCCGTTGGCCAGCGCCAGGTCGGAGCCGGGAGTCGCCTGAAGGTGCAGGTCGGCGGCGCGGGCGGTGTTGGTGCGCCTGGGGTCGGAAACGATCAGTCGTCCGCCGGCCTTCTTCTGACGGTCGAACCACTGCATGACCGGCGG
>CALCIC010000408.1 GCA_937907405.1 uncultured Isosphaeraceae bacterium
TAGGGACGTCCCTCGGTCGTCCGGCCCGCCTCGACGACCGACACGCGGTCGGACGCCGCATCGACCGCCCGGAAGTAATCAACGACCGAGGCCCAGTCGGCGAGCTTGCCGTCGGCCCCCGGCTGGAAGCCCAGCCGTTCGACTGGCGAGGGGACCGGCTGCGCCCGCGCGGGCGAGCATTGCGAGGTCAGCAGGCAACCCAGGATCAAGACCGCGCGACGCATCAAGGAGTCTCCCCCACGGACGGCCCGGCGCGTCTTGAAGCCGCGGAGCGACGCGATCCGAAAGCCAGCACCCCAATCACCAAGACCAGCGCGGCGGCGCTGATCCCCGACGCGGTCCGCAGGTTCGTCGGTCGAAACGTGAACCGCGCGCGATGCGTTCCCGACCCCGGAAGATGGAGGACCTGCACGCCGAACTCGGCCCGGTCGACGGGTCGCTCCGGCCCCCCGTCGATCGACGCGTACCAGCCAGGGTAATAGGTCCGGTTGACGACGAGGTCGCACGGTCCGTCGTGCTCGACGATCGCTTCGCGACCGTTCCATTCGACCACCCGCGCGACCGTCGCGCGGGGCGCCTGCTCGTTCGAGGGTCGGTCCCCTTCCTGATACCAGACGACCGTCGGATCGTCGTCGTAGCTGATCCCGGCGACCAGCGAAGCCTCGTCGGGTGCGTACCGCGCCCGGGTCGCCGCGCGAACCTGCGGCGTCACTTTTTTATAGCGAACCAGTCTCCAGCTTGCATGAGGAGGCGCGCCGGGGGGTTTGTGGACCAGGCGGTCGAGCGCGGAGTCCTCGGTCGTGAGGATCGTCTCGACGTCGTCCCCGTCGACAGGGCCGTCCCAGACGCCGTGGGTTGCGCCGAACCGCCGCAACAAGCCTCGGCCCCAGGGTGCGTCCGCGGCGGCGCGCTGTGTCAATCGCTCGAACAACGGATGCGGCGGCGGGGGCTTGAATCCGGTCTGAGGATAGATCGGCGCCATTCCGAACCGGAGCGGCAGGTCGTGCACCAGGCCGGCGACCCGACCGACTTCGCCCTCGTTCGCCAACGCGGAAAGCACGGGGCTCGACTCGGGGACGGCGATCGACCATCCCCAATCGGTCGTCGAAGTGTAGTAAAGGCCGCCAAGTTCGACGGCCGTCGCGACGAGCAGCACGCCGGGGCGGATCGCGCCGCGCGCCCGAGCGGCGAGCAGACCGATCGCGACCACCCAGCACGCCGCCGCGAGCGCCAGGCTCAGAAGCAAGCGATCGCCTCCCAACTGGGCGAAATGGTCGGGTCGAACGCACCAGACGAATCCCCACCACCCGGCGATCGCCGCGAGCAGCGCGCTCAGCCCCAGGCCGATCATGACCCGCGTCGAAGAGGCGCAGTCGAGCCCTCGTCCCGCCGCCAGACAGAGGCCGAAGCTCGCCAACGCCAGGAATCGGCCGGGGGCGCGGAACAGCCCCATCCCCGGAATCGAGACGATCCACGCATACCCCTCGATCCAAAGCAACGGCATGACGGCAGTCAGGAACGTCGACGCCGAGACCGCCCACCAGAAGGCGCGCCCACGACCGGCGCCGCGGCCGGCGCAGAGCCCGATGATCGCCAGGATCAGCGGTATCGTCCCGACGTAGAAGCAGGCCTCGTACCCCGTCGTCATCTGGGAATACCAGTAGCCGGCCTCGGGGCCCCCTCGAACGCCTCGGAACAGGGTCGGCGCGAACAGCTCGACCCAGTGCGCCGGTGGAAAACCGTAGAACGCCAGGTCGGTGAACGCGCGGCGGTCGAAGCCGACGAAGCGAGTGAGTTCCCACGTCGCGGCAAGCTGCACCGCCATGATCGCCCCGCCCCAAGCCAAAGCCGCGACCAGGCCGAACACCCGCCCGCCGCGCCGGGGCGGTCGCGCCAGCCGGCAGAGACCGATCAGCGCCACGAGCCCCGCCGTCCACGATTGAACCTGGAAATGCCCGACCGAGAGCTGCATCGCATACGCGACCGCAAGCGCGACGAGCACGCCCGGCCGGCCCTCTTCAAGAAACCTGTCCGCCAAGTAAAGACAGACGGGCAGATAGGCGAGGGCGTGGTAGATCGTTTCATGGCTGGAATGGATCGCCTGAAATCCACAAAAGCCGAAACTCAAGGCCGCGAGCGCCGCGCCTGACGCTGAGATCTCCAGCCGTCGCGCGTAGGCGAAGGTCGCGGCGACGAGCAACAGATAATGCAGGAACATTGCAATCCGGTATGCGGCCGGGACCGGCAGGAGCCCGTACAGGAGCCAGTTGGGAGGATAGAACGCCGCCGCATGACTTTCGGCCACCATCGGGAAGCCCAGTCCCAGCCGATCACTCCAAAACGGCAGCCTCCCTTCCGCCAGGGCGCGGGCCAACTCCGTCTTGATCGGCCGGTACAGCCGGTCGGGATCGCCTCCCACCGGCTCGATCCCGATCAAGAGACCCGCAAGCAAGGCGGCGGCCAGACAGAGAGGCGGAAACACGGCAGCGCCGAGGACGGCCCTCGCAGCGGTCTTCAACCCCTTGAATCCTTTCCACCGAGTCGGCGCTCGGTCTCGATCCTCGTAGTCCGAAACACCTAGTCGCTGTATTGATACCAAAACCGGCGTTTTTTGTGGAGGAAGTCCGTCCAACGGCCGTGAGATTATCGTAATGTTTGAGGAGCGAGCACGAAATGGAGTAGAAGGTTCGACTCATAAGCATCGGGAGAATCCGATCCATGATCTATATGAATTGTCCTTCGTGCGGCGCCCACGGCCGTATCCCCGAAGACCGGGTGAACACGCCGATCGTGTGCAAGAAGTGTCTGAAGACGTTCCACGTCAAGCCCTCGGGCCACGCAGTTGCGGGCGGGCCGCCGATCGAGGGCAAGGCCCACGGCCAGCCGCACGAGTTCGACCACAGGCAGGACTTCGACCAATGGCTTGAGAAGTTCAACAACACGGTGCACAAGCTGATCCCGATCGCGACGGTGCTGGCCGTGGGCCTCGCCGTGGCGATCGGCTTCACCTGGTCGCAGCCGGCCCTTGAGGACCAGGTCGCGACGATGGCCACGGCCCTCGCCCGCGGCGACAAGGACGCCATCCGAGGACTGGCCGTGGAAGGGACCGGCGATGCGGCCGTCGAATGGCTAGGCCGAATCCATCCCGTGGTCAAGGACGCCATTCTGGCCTCCCCCACGGTCGTCCCCCTCGTCACGGTCATCGCCAAGCAGAAAGATCCCCGAATCGGCGGGGTCGCGGTTCGGGCGCGGATCAGTCCGGAAGTAATAGTCGGCCGGAGGGCCGTCGCCGAGAGCGCGCCGGACTCCGCCGCCGCGATGGCGCGGAGCATCGATGTTCCCTTGATTCTCGAAAGCAGCATTTGGAAAGGCTGGCGGCTCGACGGCGATCGCACGCTGAAGGCGTTTCAGAAGCAAGCCGAGGCTCTCCGAGTCGACAGCGACGCCCCCTGACCGATCGGCCTCGACCGCTCGAAACCGCGCCCCGGTCTTGGGATGTGGACCGCGCGGCCGCCTCTTCGCGCGGCTTGACGGTGCCCCGGCTTGCGGCTACCATGTGCCCGTCCATATTCGGGAACGATTCTCGCCACACGGGGTTCGACGCTTGCAGCATCCCTTCGAGGAATTCCGCGATTTCGTCACGGTGGGTCATCCCCTGTCTCCACTGCTGTGGTTCCGATTGGGGGGGCCGGCGGCTTATTTCGCCAAGCCTCGCACGATCGAAGACCTCCAGGGCGTGCTCAAGCGGGCGCGCGACGCCTCAGTTCCTTTCAAGCTCCTGGGGGGCGGATCGAACGTCCTGGTGCGTGACGAGGGGGTCGAGTCGCTGGTGATCCACCTGGAAAGCCCGTTCTTCTCGGACGTCACGGTCGACGGCAACCGAATCACCGCCGGCGCGGCCGTACCGCTGACCGCCCTGATCTCTCAGACCGCCCGAGCCGGACTCGCGGGCCTGGAGATCCTGACCGGAATCCCCGGGACGATCGGCGGCGCGCTGCGGGGCAACGCCGGCAGCCGCCAGGGAGCGATCGGCCCGTTCGTCGGCGGCGTGTCGGTCCTCGACGCCAGCTACGAGCTGCAGGTCCGCGAGCGCGACGACCTGAGCTTCGTCGATCGCGGGTCCAACCTCGACGAGCCGGTCATCCTCTCGACGGTACTCGAACTCGCGCAAGAAGACCCGGAATCGGTCGTCCGCCGGATGCGGCGGATCTGGATCGTCAAAAAAGAGAATCAACCCTACGGCCACCAGTCGTCGGGCTGCATCTTCAAGAACCCCTCCCCCGACGTCTCCGCCGGAGCGCTCGTCGACCAGGCGGGGCTGAAGGGGACCCGCCACGGCGGCGCCGAGGTCTCGGACCGCCACGGCAACTTCATCATCGCCCATCCCGGCGCCAAGGCCGACGACGTCCTCCATCTGATTGATCAAATCCAGCAGCGCGTCTGGCAGCAGTTCGGCTACGAGTTGGAACTTCAGCTCCAGATCTGGTAGCCTGATTCTCGACGCGGGGGCCGTTCCACGGTCGATCGCCTGCGGCATGCAAGGACGCATGGCCGTCGTTGGCTCTGAGTCCGAAGGCGCTGGGAGGAACCCGGGAGATGGAGTACAGCGAACCGTCCCGGATCGTCGCCTCCGAGGGCCTGATCGAGGACGCGGGCTCCCCCTCGCGATCGCGTCGGTTCGATTTCGTCCGTCCCGCCGGCCGCCTCGACGCGCGCCGCCTGCTCGCGGCGCTTTTGCTGCTGGTCAGCGTCGGCATGGTCGCCGTCTTCCTCGGGCGACAGGCGCTCGACGCCGCGGTCGGCTGGCTGCAAGATCAACCACGCTACCAGCTTCGGTTTAATGAGATCCAGCTCGTCGCGCCGCCTCCCGAGTGGTTTCGCGGGGGCTCGCCGGTGTTTCTCGATCGGGTCCGCCAGTCGGCCAACGAGCCCGAGGTCCTCTCGCTGCTCAAGCTCGAACCGAGCCGGATCGAGCGGGCGTTCAAGCTGTTCCCCTGGGTGAAGGACGTCGAGAGTATCGCGTTCCCTCCCCGTGGGATCGAGGTCCG